>JBBQXI010000043.1:0-14560 GCA_038209805.1 Bacteroidales bacterium
GTTCCTTTCGCAAAGCCTGCAAAAAGCAACATAATACAAGCTATTATGATATTGATTCTCAATTGTTGTTTTTTGAAATAAATGTTTCAATCATTTAATGAATAAAAAAGTGTCACCCCAAAAAATACCTTCAATTTTTATAAGTATTCTTTCTTCCATGACTCTGAGTTTCATATAAATTTCTCGAAAGTTAGTATTTCCTAATAAATATTTGTTTCGATTCTTTACAATAGCTCTATCGAACATTATGATTGCCGTAAAATGCTTTTCCAGTTAATCTCCACATTAAAAATCAACCATAATTTAATCAGCTTTCTTTGAAGCTCTTCAATTAATTTGGAGATAGTGAATCGAATTGAGTAAATCTGACTATTTTTGATTCGCTTTCAACTTAACTATGTCTATACACAAAAAATATCTCCAACGCATCGATTTGAAGAAGGATTTACTCAGTTTAAGAAGTATTATCAATTGGATTCTGTTTGTCTTTACATTTGGTCTTTTTGTTTTGGCTATTCGGGACATTGGGTTTCCAAATCCCGATAAAGATTCAATGTTTCAAATTCACAATCGCTATTTTCAGGCTTGCTATATTATTATTGGGATATTATACCTGATTCGTTCCATTTTCTTCAGAGGGGGCAACGGAAATCGAAAAGTATTCATTACTCAGTTCGTGATAGGAATTATTCTGGTGTTGTTCTTTTTGCCTGTATTTCTTGTAAGCTATGGCGATATTTTTGAATATTATCTTTATCGAGCATCAGGGATTCAGATGTTCGCATTTTTTCTGTTTTTCCTCGAATTGTCGAGAATGGAAATCAACCTACTGATTAAGATACTCAATCCTGCTCAATTGTTTATGGTGAGTTTTGCCTTTATTATTTCTGCAGGAGCTATGTTGCTTATGATGCCTATGTCAACAACGAGCCCAATTAATTTTACTGATGCATTGTTTACATCAACCAGCGCAGTTTGCGTTACCGGGCTTACGGTTGTTGACACAGCGACCCGGTATACTTTTCTGGGGAAATTTATTATTCTGGCGCTTATCCAGATTGGTGGAATTGGAGTAATGACCATCACCAGTTTCTTCGGAATATTTTTCAAGGAAAAATCCTCTTTGCGCGAACAGACCATGCTTCGCGATTACCTAAGTGAAGATAGTTTTGATGTAATTTTAAAATCGCTGATGAAGGTTGTTCTCATCACGCTTTTAATCGAAGCCATTGGTGCAACATTTGTTTACTTTTCTTTAGAGAAAAATGCCCTTGGCTCAGTGAGCGATAACCTGAAATTCTCCATTTTTCATTCGGTTTCTGCGTTCTGTAATGCCGGATTCTCAACACTTACCGACAATTTATATGATGTCAGAATCCGAACAAATTACAATGTTCATTTTTGGATTGCGAACTTAATTGTTTTAGGGGGTATAGGATTCCCTGTTTTGTTGAATTTATACCAGTATTGTAAAAGCCAGGTCAAATGGATGGCCGAATATTTCAGAACTCGAAAATCGTATGTTCATCGGGTAAACATGATTACCTTAAATTCAAAAATAGTCATCTTTTCAACTTTTATCCTGATTGTTTCAGCAACCTTGGCATTCATGTACTTCGAGGCAGATCATACACAGCAGGGAATGGATTTAAGAGCGCGGTTGGCAACTTCCTATTTTCAAAGTGTTACTCCCAGAACCGCAGGGTTTAATAGTTTTAGTATGGCCGCATTGTCAATGCCAACAATCCTGATAATGACTTTTTTGATGTGGGTTGGAGCCTCTCCTGTTTCAACTGGTGGTGGTATTAAAACTAGTACTTTTGCCCTTGCCATATTAAATGCCTATCGAATTATCAGGGGAAAGAATCACATCGAAGTTCATCGTTACGAGATTCATGAGTACTCGGTCAATAAAGCATTTGCAATTATTACCCTTTCAATATTTATTATACTTTTTGGCGCTTTTGCTATCTTTACCATCGATGGACAATTTGGAATGTTTCGAATTATTTTTGAGTGTTTCTCAGCCTTCGGAACTGTTGGGCTATCGCTTGATCTTACTCCAAATCTTTCAGCTCCTTCAAAATATGTACTTATAATTTTAATGTATGTTGGACGAATGGGCAGTATCACATTGCTTTTATCACTGGCTAAAGGATTCGGCGGTTCTTCATTGTATCGCTATCCCAAGGAAAACTTGATAATCACTTAATTTCTATTTTAAAATGAATATAGTTGCAATCGGATTAGGAAATTTTGGAGCCTCACTGGCAAAAATTTTAACTTCGTTGGGTCACGATGTTCTCGGGGTTGACAATGATTTGAATAGGGTTGAATTTTTTAAGGATGTTGTTGCCAATACGATTTGCCTTGATGCCACTGATCCTCATGCTTTAAGGCTACTGCCTTTGAAAGAAGCGGATGCATTTGTTGTTTGTATCGGGAATGATTTCGGAATATCGGTTCAGATTGCGGCGTTACTTAAAAAGTTTGGAGCCTCCAGGGTTATCTGTCGTGAAAACTCCTCCATTCACCTCACTGTATTGAATGCTATTGGAGTTAATGAAACCATCAATCCGGAGTATGAATCGGCAAGAATAATTGCTCAGATGTTGCCTTTAAAGGGTATTCAAAACCTATTTTCAATTACCGATTCGTTTAAAATTGTTGATTTGCTGATACCTGCCTTTTTTATTGGAGAAAAGAGATCAGTGATCTCTTTTAGAAAAGAAACTCATTTGAAGATTATTGCCTTAAAAAGGAATCATCGGCTAATTTATTCATCGGCCAATGCTGCCGAAAATGACGACAAAATTGAAATCGAATTTAAGGAAAATGATACGCTGGTTCTTGGTGGAGAATTGAAAGACATTAAACGGTTCATACACGAATAGCTTATTTTTTCTCTTCAACAATCATTTTTTTCATCCCATCAGTAAAGAAAACCTGATAATTTCCCTGTTGATCGCTGTATACAAAATACACTTCAATTCCGTCCAGTTTTTTTAGAAGCTCTTTGCTTTTATCTACTCCTAAAACCATGAATGTTGTTGCGTAAGCATCGGCAGTTATACAGTCGTTGCAAATAACGGTTGTGCTTAAAAGTGTGTTTCGAGCCGGGAACCCAGTTTTTGGATCTATCGTATGGGCATATTTTACCCCATTTTCCACATAAAAAGCCCGGTAATTTCCTGAAGTTGCCAACGCTTTGTCATTAATCTCAATAATAGCCTGAAGCTCATTTCCAGGACTCATGTTACCGTCCGAAGGTTTGTCAATTCCAATATGCCAGAAATTGTCTTTAGCATTGGTTCCTTTTCCCCGAACTTCGCCACCAATTTCAACCAGGTAATTTGCGATGCCTTTCGATTTGAAAAAATCGCATACCACATCTACCGAATAGCCTTGCGCAAGAGCATTTACATCTAATTTCACCCCCGGATATTTTTTAGTCACTTTGCGACCTTCGAGTTTCACCTTTTCCATGCCAACGTATTGAAGCAGACTGTCGATATAGGCTGTGTCGTGTTTTGCAATTGGTCCAGATCCAAACCCCCATGCTTTTACTACTGGTCCAACGGTGATATCAAAAGCACCTCCGGAAGCGGCATCTACTTCTGCCGATTTATTGAAAACATCCACAAACCAGTCATCAGCCTCAACTGTCGGATCGTTGTCGTTAATCCTTGAAATAATGGAAGTTGAATCGTATATAGAGCATGATTTATCAAAGGCTTTTAGCAAAGAATCGAGGGCTTCGCTGTAATCTTTGTTGGTTGAATTTTCGTAGGTAATGTGGTAGGTAGTTCCCTGGGCAAATCCGGAAACTTTTGTGTACTCACTTTTTTTCTTGGGTTGACAGGCTGTCAGGAACAGAACAACAAGGGCTAATCCGATGAATTTCATGTAGTTTGTTTTTGCGATTCAGGTATAAAGTCTTCGATGCAATTTGGGTTTATTTTCTGACATTCTCAAAATGAATACTTAAATTTGAATGAAGCAATAAATTTAATTCAACGATGAATATGAAGGTTACCCATATCGATTATCGGCGATTAATCATACTTGCATTTTTGATCGTGTTGATGGCGGTGATTGCTTCGCTAACAATCGGGCGAGATATTTACGAATCGGGCGAAAGTAGCCTCTACTCATTTGCCATTGTGAATTTCTTTGGGTATTTGTTCTTTTTTCTACTCATGCCCATGGAACTGGCCTTCATCTTTTATCTTCGTACAGGGTATGATCCGTTGATGCTCAATTTGGTGGCGGTAGCAACTGCAATGGGTTCTCAAGCTATTGATTACCTGATTGGATATTTCTTCAGCGCAAAAATAATTGATAGCTTAATTGGACAGAAACGCTATGAAAAAGCAGAGGATGAAATACGAAAATACGGGAATTGGGCTTTGTTTTTCTCCAATTTGTTACCGCTTTCTTCACCCATTATTTCTCTGGCTGCCGGAATGCTGAAATACCGTGTGAAAGAAGCTTTGTTTTACAGCTTTGTCGGGATGATATGCAGATATTTGCTGCTAACATTGCTTTTTCACGGATAGTTTTATATCACAAAACTCCTAAAAAATTTCTTTTCAGAAGACTTCCCAGAGTTTGTATTTCTGATTTAGTCAGCGGGTGATTCAAAGTCACCCGTTGACTAATCGCATTAAATCTTTTACAGCAAATCTGCTTCCAACAAAAGTTCTTCCATTTCGAGCTGAACATTGATGGCTTCGTTGCGGGCTTTTTCGGCAAAGTCTTCACCATCCGAAGCGTAAATAATCTGACGTGACGAATTGACCAGCAATCCGCACATGTCGTTCATCCCGTATTTGGCTACTTCTTCGAGGCTTCCGCCTTGTGCACCAACTCCCGGGACCAACAGAAAATGATCAGGAACTAGTTCTCGGATTTCTTCCAGCTTTTCGGCTTTAGTGGCGCCAACTACATACATCATGTTGTCGGTGGTTCCCCAGGTTTGTGAAGTTTTCAGCACAGTTTCAAAAAGCTGCTCGCCGGTTTCAGCATTCTTTCGGTATTGAAAATCGGCAGCTCCTTTATTCGATGTCAGCGCCAATACAATTACCCAGCGGTCTAGGTAAGTCATGAATGGCTTGATCGAATCTTCGCCCATGTATGGTGCAACAGTCACCGCGTCAAAATCCATGTGGTCGAAAAAGGCACGAGCATATAAATTTGAGGTATTTCCAATATCGCCACGCTTGGCATCGGCAATAATGAATTGCTCCGGATATTTCTCACGGATGTAACGCACCGTTTTTTCAAGACTTATCCAACCGGCAACTCCTTGGCTTTCGTAAAAGGCAAGGTTGGGTTTATAAGCAACGCACAAATCTTGGGTGGCATCGATAATTTCCTTGTTGAAAGCAAAAATCGGATCGCTGGTTTCGTTCAGGAAACGAGGGATCTTCAAAATATCCGTATCTAATCCAACACACAAAAAGCTGCGTTTTTGCTTGATCTGGTCAAAAAGTTGTTCTTTGTTCATGGAGAGTCGTTTTAATATTTTCAGTTTGGGTCTCATGTTCCGTGTTGCGCGTTTCGGGTTACGAGTTTTTGAACTCGTAACCCGAAACCCGTAACTCGGATCGCTAGATTTCCGCTTCTTTCAGTCGTTCTGCGTTTTCTTCTACCTGCAATTTGTCGATAATTTCATCGAGATCGCCGCCAACTACTGCCTGAAGGTTGTAAATGGTCAGGTTGATGCGGTGGTCGGTAATACGTCCCTGTGGCCAATTGTAGGTACGGATTTTAGCAGAACGGTCACCGGTTGAAACCATGGTTTTACGTTTCGAAGCAATGACATCCAGATATTTCTGGTGCTCCTGATTGTAAATACGCGTGCGCAGCTCGATCATCGCCTTTGCCAAGTTCTTGATCTGCGATTTCTGGTCTTGGCACGTCACCACGATTCCGGTTGGAATGTGAGTCAAACGAATGGCCGAGTACGTTGTATTAACCGACTGTCCGCCAGGTCCCGAAGAACAGTAGGTATCTTTCCTGATATCGCTGTCGCGCAAATCGATGTCGAATTCTTCAGCTTCTGGTAAAACAGCCACAGTTGCAGCCGATGTATGCACACGACCCTGAGTTTCTGTCTGTGGAACACGCTGAACGCGGTGAACGCCTGATTCGTATTTCATGATTCCGTAAACGCCTTCGCCGGTAATGGTAGCCACAATTTCTTTAAAACCTCCGGAAGTACCTTCACTGGTGTTGGTTACTTCCAATCTCCAGCCACGACGTTCGCAGAATTTAGTGTACATGCGGAACAAATCGCCTGCAAATATACTGGCTTCGTCGCCACCGGTACCTGCACGGATTTCGAGAATGGCATTTTTACCGTCTTCCGGATCGGCCGGAATCAACAGCAATTTGATATTTTGTTCTTTTTCAGGAATCAACGTTTCCGAAGCTTCAATTTCTTCACGCGCCATTTCGCGGATGTCCTCGTCAGTTTCTTCGGCCAGCATCTGTTTGCCCGATTCGATATTGTCGATAGTCGCCTTATAATCTTTGAATGCTGTTGTCAGCAACTCTAACCTCTTGTATTCCTGATTGAGTTTGACGTAGCGTTTCATGTCGCTCATCACCGACGGGTCGGTAATTTGTGAGCCAACTTCTTCGAACCGATACCTGATCGATTCGTATTTTTCCATTAATGAATAGTCTGCCATATGATAAAGATGATAGATTTTTGATAAAAATATTAGTACAATGCCTGGGTATTCCGCAGGGCGTAGCTAATACTCGAATTCGCCAAACTGCGACTTGATGGTAAGTTTTTTGCCTTCAGAGGCTTCAACGCGCCCAACGATGCGGGCTTCGATGTTATATTTTTCAGAAATAGCGATCACCTCGGCGGCAAATTCAGGAGCAAGGTAAACTTCGAAACGGTGCCCCATATTGAAAACCTTGTACATTTCATGCCAGCTGGTTCCCGATTCTTCCTGAATCATTTTAAACAGCGGCGGAACATCGAACAGGTTGTCTTTAATCACATGAACGTTATCGACAAAATGAAGCACTTTGGTTTGAGCGCCACCCGAGCAATGAATCATTCCGTGGATATTTTTCCGGAGCGCT
The DNA here is from genome assembly GCA_038209805.1 of Bacteroidales bacterium. Taxonomy (GTDB): domain Bacteria; phylum Bacteroidota; class Bacteroidia; order Bacteroidales; family Prolixibacteraceae; genus Aquipluma. The sequence continues at coordinate 7,108 of JBBQXI010000043.1, forward strand.
TCCAATAAATCTTTCACAACCGGTGCATAGGTGCGGGTAGGAGAGAGTACCAGTTTTCCGGCATCAAGTCCAACTCCGACAATGGTTTCGGTCAGTTTTTTGTTTCCTGAATAAATGAGATCTGCCGGAACTTCCGGATCAAAACTTTCAGGATATTTTTGTGCCAAATAATTGGCAAATACATCGTGACGGGCTGAAGTCAGACCGTTGCTGCCCATACCGCCGTTGTATTCTTTTTCGTAAGTTGCATGTCCGAATGAGGCCAGACCAACAATTACATCGCCAGCTTGAATGTTATCAGCCGAAATCACGTCTTCGCGTTTCATGCGGCAAGTCACCGTTGAGTCAACAATGATGGTACGAACCACATCACCCACATCGGCAGTTTCGCCGCCTGTTGGGTAAATATTGACTCCCATTTCGCGCAATTCGGCACACAGTTCTTCGGTTCCATTGATGATGGCGGCAATCACTTCGCCCGGAATGCGGTTTTTGTTGCGGCCAATGGTCGACGATAACAAAATGTTATCAGTTGCACCCACGCAAAGCAAATCGTCGAGATTCATGATGATGGCATCTTGAGCAATGCCTTTCCAAACTGAAATATCACCAGTTTCCTTCCAATACAGGTAAGCCAGCGACGATTTGGTGCCAGCGCCATCGGCATGCATAATGTTGCACCAAGCCGGATCGCCTCCCAAAATATCGGGAATGATCTTGCAAAAAGCCTTTGGATACAAGCCTTTGTCGATGTTTTTAATGGCATTGTGCACATCTTCCTTCGAAGCCGAAACACCACGCGCCATATATCGGTTATCTGCTGACATATACTCTAAATTACCTTATCAGTTAAAGTGCGGCAAAGTTAATATTTTTGGGGAATAATTTGGATTGGAGTTTTATAGGCCTTACAGGTTTATAGATTCTACTATATTTTCTTGATTTTCGTCGGGTTCTGTCTGCAATCATAGACAGATGCAATGGTAATCAGATTTTCCTTTTTCCAGTAATTTATCTTGTAGTTGCTTTCAACCAGATATCTATAATCTTCGGGGTAATCGATCAAAAGTTCTTCTTTCGAGCCAGCAAATGGATTGCTTTCCAAAATTGAAACCCTATTAATAATCCGGTTGATAATTTTTCTGGCGATTTTAATATTGGCTTCAAATGCATAGTAATTAAATATGTCCTGGAGTTGTCTTTCCGACAGCTCCGACCATTCAATTCTCATTTCCATGTTTTCACCTTTTCCTTGAGTTCCTGGTGAGAGATAACCTGACCGGCATCGCTATCTCGTTTTGCCTGATCAATCATGTCATGGAATTCGTTCAATGACATAGGTTTTAGATCCTTTTCGTGATTGATTTTCTTCTCTTGTCGGATCAATGATTCAAGTTTAGTGATCAGACTTTCATCACTAATTTGAAGGAATTCTTCAATTAAAATCAGTTTTCTTGCTTGAATGTTCATGTCTTTAATTCTTTTAGCAAATATAAAGATTTTCGAAGGGAAAAGGTTCGTTTTTGTCAATTTTCGCAGTGGTTGTAACCTGTCAGAGTAAAAAAATACGTTTGTTTGGTTTTACATTCTACCCGGTTTCGGATTTATTTTTAAACAGCAAAAAGTCCGGAGAATTCAGCTCCGGACCTTTTGACTTATTTGTTTTTCTTGTACTTTTTATTGTGTCCCGGGGCATAATGCTTGGCACTCTTTTCTCCGGTCATTTTTTTCATATGTCCCGGTGGTACTTTACCATTGGGATTGGTACGAACAATCACTGTTCTTGATGGATGGTGATACGCCGGACGAACCATAGTACAGCTATTCCCCAGGATTAGGAATGCAGAAATAAGAAAAAGAATTAGGATTTGTTTTTTTGTTTTCATCGTCGAATCTTACCGTGTTTATTTCTCTAAAGTTAGTAATTTCATTCTGCTTCGCTGAAATGCTGATTTACAAATTTCGGAGGATTGAATCTTTCATGCACTTTCTGAAAATGAAAAGGATTAAAACTCCTGTCCTGCACTTCTGAAATAAGCTAACACCTGTCCAAACTTTATTTTTTCTTCTTTTTCGATTTTGGTTTTTGTTCTTCCTCGCGCATCAGGGCTTTCCAGTCGTTCGGATTATCCAACGACAAATCAACTGTTGCCGTATATTCTTCCTTGTCGATAATTAAAGCGCTAACTTTTTGCCCCAGAAAAGTTTCTATTTCGTCGAGTACTGGCTTTTCTTCAGGGCTGCAAAACGAAATGGCCAATCCTTTTTTCACTCCGCGACCTGTACGACCCACGCGGTGAACGTAGTTTTCGGCAACATCAGGCAAATCGTAATTGATCACATAGTCAACGTCCGGGATGTCGATGCCCCGGGCACTCACGTCGGTGGCTATCAACACCTTCACTTCGCCCGTTTTAAACAGGTTCATCACATCAAGCCGGTCTTTTTGTTCTTTGTCGCCGTGAATTGTTACCGTTTTAATGTCAACGCGTTCCATGGCTTTAAACACACGCTCTGCCCGAACTTTGGTGCGCACAAAAACCAGTATTTTCGATTCGGGATGTTCTTTGATCAGCCGTTCCAGAAAAAAACGCTTGTCGTCCATGTCAATCATTGCCACGGAGTGGGTCACATTTTTAGCTACCGGGTCTTTGGGCGATATTTCAATTCGGATAGGATTTGTAACCAGTGAGTAGGCCAGTTCTTTAATTTCAGGATTAATGGTGGCTGAAAAGAACAGTGTTTGCCGGTATTTGGGTAAAAAATGAATCAATTGCCTGATGTCTTTAATGAATCCAAGTGCAAGCATATGGTCGGCCTCATCCAAAACAAGAATTTGTATTTTATCGAGTAGAATATGTCCTTGGCTAACTAAATCGAACATACGTCCGGGAGTGGCTACCAGAACATCGATACCACTTTTCAGTTTCGAAATCTGTGGTTCCTGATCAACGCCACCAAATACACAAGCTACTTTTACCAAAGTATGCTGGGCAATTGTTTGAAATACACCAGTAATTTGAAGGGCCAACTCTCGGGTAGGAGCCATGACCAGACAACATAGGAATTCGCTTCGGCTACTGCTTTTCTGCTGATGAACCATATCGATAATTGGGATAGCAAATGCGGCGGTTTTCCCGGTGCCGGTTTGAGCAATGGCTAAAACATCGTCACCTTTCAGAATCGGTGTAATGGCTTTATACTGTATGTCGGTAGGTCGGCGGAATCCAAGTGTTTCAAGGTTTCTCTTAATATCGGAAGATATGCGGTAATCATCAAATTTCATTTCAGATGGATTTTATACGGGTACAAAGAAACGCATTTTTTGCTTAAACACGGATTGATACCGATTTACACTGAAAGAAGTACTCAAATGGGATGGGTTCAGTAAAAAACAAGAGCCGGTTAAACCCGGCTTTTTTTTTGCGGAGAGAGCGGCATATTGGAGAAATACAAAGAGATCCATTTTGAAGACAATAAAGTTTTGCCGGTAATTACCAACCAGAAAATGAACGACTACCTGAAAGAGTTGGCCGAGTTAGCAGAAATAAATGAGCTAGTAGGTGAAACTTATTACAAAGGTAATCAGCGAATAGATGAAGTTACTCCAAAGTATGCACTTCTGGGAACTCATGCCGGACGAAGAACATTTATTTGCAATGCCTTATCCTTGGGTATCCTACCACAGGTTGTAATGAAATGGACAGGACACAGCGATTATAAAGCGATGAAGCCCTACATAGATATTGCTGACGAAATAAAAGCCAGTGCAATGGAGAAGTTTAACCAACTTTGACATAAATCACAAATTCAATAAAGTAATTTTTGTCATACTATTATAGGTATGATTAAAATAATTATCATATTTGCATTGAATTATAATCGTATTTAAAAAATGAATATGGCGAAATTTCCAAGTTTACTGCATCGCAGAGATACCTACATTGAGAGAATAAAGCCTTTCATGCGTACCCCTATTGTTAAAGTAATGATAGGTCATCGACGTGTGGGAAAGAGCTTTATATTATTTCAACTTATCGAACTGATTAAAAATGAGGATAAGAATGCCAATATCATTTACATCAATAAAGAAGACATTGAATTTGTAGATATCGTTTCATATCGGGAGCTGCATGAGTATATCTCAAAAAGACTGGCCAGCGATAGAAAAAATTATATTTTTATTGATGAAATTCAGGAGATTGCAGACTTCAAAGTAACCATTCGTTCACTTGCATTAGACGATAATAACGATATTTATATCACAGGCAGCAATTCCAAGCTGTTTTCCAGTGATTTGGCAAATGAACTTGGAGGCCGTTATGTGGAATTTAGGATTTACAGCTTGTCTTATCTTGAATTTTTGAATTTTCATAAACTATCTAATAACGATAACTCTCTTGAGAAATATTTCCATTTCGGCGGTTTGCCTTATCTGATACATCTGCCATTGGAAGAACCGATAGTTATGGAGTACATCAGCAGCGTATATTCAACAATCATATTGCGTGATGTTGTGGAGCGGAAGAAGATACGTAACACCGCATTTCTCGAACAACTCATTCGTTTTTTGGCAAATAATGTCGGCAGCCTCTTTTCATCGAATAGTATAAGTGATTTTCTGAAAAGTCAGCAAGTCAAAATTTCACCCAATCAAGTTTCGGAATATGCAGATTCACTTGCTGAGGCTTTTGTAGTACATCGGATAGGCCGTTACGATATTGTCGGGAAGAAGCTATTTGAGCGAGGAGAAAAATATTTTTTTGAGAATATGGGTATCCGCAATGCTGTAGCCGGATATAAACCGCAGGACAGGGCAAAACGATTGGAAAACATTGTTTGTAATCACCTTCTGTTTTGCGGGTATGATGTTAAGGTAGGCACACTATCTACTGAAGAAATAGATTTTGTTTGTACCCGGGGTGGAGAAACATTGTATGTTCAGGTGGCAATCGAGTTATCAAGTCCCGAAACAATTACCCGTGAATTTGGGAACTTATTAAAAATCAGAGACAATTATCCTAAGATTGTTGTTTCAGGTGAACGTTCTTTTGAGAACAGCTACGAAGGAATAGAGCACATCTATATCCGTGATTTCTTATCATCTACTTTAACGCCCAAGATAATATAATGAGCACTACAACAGAGTTTCTTCCCCAATACCGGGAATTCCGGGGGGCATTGAAAAATGGAGGTTATTATTTGAGATAAAAGTCGCACATGGAACAACTTCAAAACATTCAATCAGTTATTGAGTATTTCTCAGATATATATTCGTCCTGGCAGGAGGTTAACCGCCTGTTTAAAATTAAGATTCAGAATCCTGATTCGGGAGATCTGTCTTCTCAAGAATTCTTATTCTCATTCTATAATAAACACAAGGAACCCAATATTTTCCAAACTAATCTTTTAAACCTCATTTTCGCCAGCTCTGCTGAAAAAGCCGAAGTTATTACTACCCCATTGCTTGTGCTGTTAAGGGAGAATAAATCTCTTTTTGAAAAAAATAAAGAAATTCTGGAAAATCTGAATTTTTACATGATGATCGAACACTCCCTGCTGTATTATCATGAAAAACGAGTTTCATTAGAAAAAGATTTGGAACTGATAAGAACATATCCTTATCCTTCGGAAGTAGAAAGGCAGATGCTGATTGATGAGACACGAAAAGAATTAAAAGAAATTGCCTATCCCTTTCGGTCAAGTGCATTTTGTTAACTCGTTAAATGGCTGAGGAGGAGTGTCAACTGCTTGCTGCATTAGCCGATAAAACAGCTTTCCTCTATATGTTTATAGTTTTCGATTAAAACGAAAAGCAAATTCGTCTAAATAATAAGACAGATATTTTGGTGAAATGCTTCCTTGATGAGTTCCATTTATCCAACGTTTTACAAGTGAATCAACAAGATGTACATGCGGTAATAGCTCATGTGCTTCTTTTCCACTTCCTGAAATAACTTTGATTTGATGTTTATATTTCTCTGAATTAGCTAAAGCATTATAGCCAGGCCATCCATCTGTTATAATCGTGCTTCCTTGTTTAATATTTTCTTCAATAAATTGGAGAAGATACTCCCCAGACGCTTCTGGTATGCACTTGAACCGAACTCGACCAATCTGTTTGCCGATAAATTCAGTGGCAACTACTACTAAAGTCTTTGTTTCAGAGCCTCTTCCTTGTTTTCCTGTGCCAATTTCTTTTCCTCCAATATAATTTTCATCAACTTCAATTTCTCCCGAAAGTTTATCTCTTTCAGGTCGAACCATCGCTCTGCGAAGTTTTTGCAGCCAAGACCAAGCTGTTTCATAAGAACCAAAGCCCATAAAGTCCATCAAATTATTAGCACTTGCACCCGTTTTTTGAGAAACAACCCACCACATAATGTGAAACCAAAGCAATAATGGTTTTCTTGTACCATGAAAGATTGTTCCTCCTGTAACCGATGCTTGATAACCGCATGAAGAACAGTGAATCAATTTTTGCTCAGTCAACCAATATTTACTATTGCTATTACATTTCGAACACACATAGCCATTTGGCCATCTCAGTTCAAAAATATAATTCCAGCAGTCTTCATCACTTCTGAATTGTGCCAGAAATTCTTGAAAATCTTTTGGATAGTGTTCCTCTGTACTCATAATACAAAATTATAACGTTTACTTGACCGAAAGGGATAGGCAGTTTGATTTATTTACCAGTTATATTTTGTCCCGACTAAATATGGAGGGATATAAAAAGAAGGATATATTCGATGAAATTGTTCTGCTTGGATATAACGGCGGCAGCAGCCAGGCGTACTTTTACATCAACAAAATAAAGTTGGAGTATGGCCTTACTACATTGGATAACGCCGAGATTCAACACAGAATAATTCCTTATATCAAACCTCTAAGCTCCAGGAAATTGGCCAAATACATTGGCGGATCACTATCAGATATTGAAGACCCCGATGAAAGAATCTGTATGAGAACCCTCATTGACAATGTCCCTGAATTTCAAATTGTTAGAAAGTTAGTTCTGATTTTTCGAACGATGCTTAAAAGAAGAAGTGGAAATATTAAGAGATGGATTGGGTTCATAAAACGATCAAAACGAAAGTTATATGGCCTGAAAACATTTGCTAACGGATTACTATTCGATATTAAGGCTGTTGAAAATGGCATTCGCTTACCTTGGAGCAATGGAATGGTTGAAGGTCATGTGAACCGGATCAAGAGCATAAAACGGGGAATGTATGGCAGAGCCAGCTTTGAATTGCTTCGGCGAAAGGTGATTTTATCTCAAACAGGATAACCTTCCCCAAATGTGACGAAGAACCAATTTAAATCGGCACAGGGTGGTCAGTTTGACCGAAATTTACATAAGAAAGGTCATAACAGAAAAAACGGATGAGATATTAACGATGTCCGCCAATGAGAACCGATGTAATGAAAAGGCAGTAAAAGACTTCCG
>JBBQXI010000044.1:0-14471 GCA_038209805.1 Bacteroidales bacterium
ACAAGCAAATGATTGATCAGGCGCAGCAAGGAACTCTGAAATAAAAAATTCCATTCGCAATAAATAATGAGGAGAGTCAATCGATTGACTCTCCTTTATTTTTTCGATAAATTGATTATTGCCAGTTTATTTCTGAAATTATTTTTCGGATCAAAATCCTTTCCATTTGAATAAAACTTCGCTCCTTGAAGCTCAAACATAAATTAACAGTGTATGTTACCCAATGTTTTCAGGAATTTGTAAGTTTGTACGGAATATACAACTATGAAGCAAACTGGTTTTGACACAAACGAAAATCTGCAACAGATTTCAACATATCCAACTCGAATGAGCTATTTCAAACTGAAAAGCATTGTACCTCTTTTATTTGGCATCTCACTTTTTTATCTGATATTTTATACGTCGTGCGCTAACATTGGAAGTCCATCGGGTGGTCCAAAAGACAGCATTCCACCGGTTGTAGTGAAAACAATACCAGTATTGCGTAGCACAAACTTTAAGGGCTCTGATGTTCGCTTAACGTTCGACGAATACATCAATTCTGACGAGATCTCGGAGAAGCTTGTTATTTCGCCCCCCATGAAAAAGAAACCGTTAATCAAGATGAAAGGGAAAACCCTTATCGTTGAATTTTCGGAACCATTGAAAAAAGAATCGACCTATTCGCTCGATTTTAAAGATGCAGTAGCCGATAACAATGAGAAAAACCCAATTAAGGATTTTCGCTTTTCGTTCGCCACAGGGCAACGGTATGACAGTTTAAAAGTTGCCGGATATGTAAAAAATGCCTTCACTCAGGAACCGGTTGAGAAAGCATTGGTTTTACTTCATCGACAGAAAGAATATACAGCATTTATCGACAGCATACCCGATTACATTGGGACGACCGATAAAGATGGATTATTCATGATTGATAATTTGGCTTCTGGTAGTTATCGGCTTTACGCCCTTACAGATGCCGACAACAGCCGGACTTATAATTCGAATGCCGAATTAATCGCATTTGCCGATTCGCTTATTGTTCCATCGGCCAAATATGTTGCCCGGACCGACACCGTTATACAAGGGGCAGATACTCTTCTGGTCACCGGACATGTTGATTATCTACCTTCGCCTCAGTACCTGATGATGTTCGAAGAAGTGAAATTTGATCAGTACCTCGACTCGTATAAGCGGAACCAGGGAAACAAATGTGATTTCTATTTTTCTGAATCACTGAGCGATTCATTCAAAATTAATTTACTCAAACCTGCTCCAACCAAAGACTGGTCCTACATCGAATCGAACCTGAAACGTGACTCAATCACAGTCTGGTTAACTGACACGGTTTTCAGCAAGTCCGATTCGCTTAAATTTGAATTAAAATACCAGGTTTTAGATTCGTTGAACCAACTTGTAATCAAGCGTGACACGGTTGAAATGATTTATGCGGCTCCGAAAACGCCGAAGGTCAAGCGAAAAAAGAATGAACTTCCTCCGGTACCGACAATCAATTTAGGAAACAATATTAACTCGGCGGCTCACGATATCTACAGACCAATAAGGATTGAAGCTCCCGAGCCGCTAAGTTCTTTTGACACAACAAAAGTCAGACTTTATTCGTTTGAAGATACAGTGAAGACACTGATTCCGATTGTAGTCAAAAAGGACACCAATTCAGTCCGGAAGTTCTACATCGAACATCATTGGGATCCAAATACCAACTATCTTTTTCAGGTCGATTCGGCTGCAGCATATAACATTTATGGCTACCCAAGTAACAAAATCAACCAGAAATTCAGAACACAAAAAGAAGACTATTACGGAAAGATTATCCTTACAATTTCAGGACTTTCAACCCCGGCAATTGTACAGCTTTTAGGAAACGACAAGGATGAAAAAATCCTTCAGAAAATTCAGATACTGGAAGATGGTAAAATTGAATTCCCGTATCTGAAACCTGAAAAATATAAGATAAAGATCATTCTGGATTCGAATAAAAATGGCAAATGGGATACCGGTTATCTGGCAGATGGGATTCAGCCCGAAGAGGTTGTTTACTATCCAAAAATTATCAAAGTCCGTTCAAACTTTGAATACAAAGAAACCTGGGATATCAAATACAAACCCGATTATAAAAAAGAACTGATTGACGAAGAACTTGAAAAAGAAAAAGCCCGGAAAAAAGAGCAGGAAAAAAAGAACGGAAAAAAAACCGAATCAGAAGGGAATCCTAAACGGTAGATTTGGATTCTTCCTTGGCTTATTCTTCGTACTCATTTCCAGTCTTCCAGTTTCAGGACAAAGCATAGAATACCCGTTCAAAAGTGGTGAATATGCCCGCTATGGAGCATACTACAACTGGAATTTTATCTGGGTTCAGAGTGGAGAAGTTGAATTCAGTGCTGATACCTTGAAATACAAGCGACAGGAAGCCTGGCATTTAAAGGCCGTTGGGAAATCGTTAAAAGCTTACGATTTGTTCTTTTGTGTACGAGATACATTCGAAACATACAGTAACTACGGCACCTTCAAACTTATCTATTCAAGCCGGATAATGAACCACGCCAAACAAAGTTCAACTCATCAGTATTGGTTCGATTCGACTTCAGGTAAAATTGAAACACAAATTAAGCAGGATAAAAAGCCTGTTTACCGTGCCAGTTTAGCTGCTCCCGACAATACTTATGACTTGCTTTCAACGGCTTATAATTTCAGAAAATTCGATTTTAACAAACTATTTGTTGGCCAGAAAGTTCCATACCGAATGCTAATCGACCGGCAAGCAGCCGATTTGTTTTTTAGGTATCTTGGCAAAGAGAATGTAAAAACCCGGAATGGGAAAGAGTATCGTTGTCACAAAGTTTCTGTATATTTACTGCAAGGCGATTTTTTTCGTGAAGGTGAATACATGAAAATTTGGTTTACCGATGACAAAAACCACCTTCCGGTACAGGTTGAAACCGAAATTTTAGTGGGTTCGGTTAGAGCACTTTTACTTGAACCTAAATCAATGAAATATCCACTTACGTCACAAATAAAATAAACTATGGCAAGCAGACAACGATTAAAAAAAGAGATTGATTATGTAGTATCTGACCTGATACTCGACTGTTTTACTTTTAACAACCTGCAGCAAAAACCCGATGATGAAGCTGTTCTTCAGATTGTTCAGGAAACACTGACTCTGAGAAACTCGCTGCGCTATCAAGTTAATCATCCTGAAAGCAAGGATGTTAAGCAATCGGTAAAAAGCTATTTCGACAACATCGCAAAAATGTTGATTGATACTGTTGAAGAAAGCTATGTAAAGTTAGGCAAGCTAATCAATCCGGATGCTTAGCTTTTGAGGTCGAAATTAAAATCCAAATTCCCTGAAATATCTTATCCCGATGTTTCAGGGAATTTCATTTAAAAGCAACTCAAAGAATTGATTAGAAATTGAAACATCGAACCTTTTGATCAAATACCTTCAGGATTGGCCTTAAATTTGTTACTTTTGCCTTCCTTAAAAACAACACCAAAACTCAATCAGAATGGATGAATTTGGCATAAAAAAGAAAAAGTTTTCGTTAGGCGAAACCGACAAAGAAAGAAGAAACAATCTGATCATTATTATATTATCAGTTTTATTGATCGTCGTAATTTCGGTTTTCGTTTCTCAGCACAACGAGAACAAAAAGATTCTGGCGGCATTAAATATGGAAAAGGCCTCGATTCAAACCGAGTTGAGTACCATGATGGTAAACTACGATTCGATTCATACCAACAATGAAACTCTTCAAACAGAATTGTCAGGCGCTCAAACAAAAGTGAAGGATTTACTTCAGGAAGTTGAGCAAGTTAAAAAAGTAAGCTACGGACAAATCGAGCAATATCGTCTGCAAGTTACAACCATGCGCAACATCATGAAGAACTACATCATTCAGGTTGATTCGCTGAACCGGAGAAATGAAGTACTGATGGCAGAAAATGCTCAGGTAAAAGAAAATTTTGCTCAGTCTGAAACCAAAAATCAGCAGCTCGAAAAAGAAAAGCAGCACCTTCAGGAAAAAGTAAAAGAAGCCCAACTGCTGGAAGCCACCGAATTGACTGCCGTTGGAATTAATTCGCGTGGTAAAGATGCCGAAAGTGCCCGCCGTGCCGAGCAAATTAAAGTAAGTTTTGTGTTGAGCAAAAACGTAACCGCACCGCGCGGAAACAAAATGATATACGTTCGGATACAAAAACCCAATCAGGTACTTTTTCAGGAATCGGCCAGTGATTTGTTTCAGTTTGAAGACCTGAAAATTCCATATTCAGCTAAACGTGAAGTAACTTATGAAGGGAATGCACTTCCGGTCAATATTTTCTGGGACAATAAAGGACAGGAATTCCTTCCAGGAGAATATACAGTAGATGTGTTTGCCGATGGAAACAACATTGGAACCGCAAAGTTTCTGATGAAACGATAAAGCGAGTGGTCAGTCGCAGTTTCCAGTCGCAAAACTACTGCATGATTATTGGGCCAGAATATTAAACTGTTACGGGTTGCAAGTTACGGGTTTTAACACGCATCTCGAAACCCGTAACTTTTTTACTGGACACTGAGACTGAACACTTTATTTGCCAAAAGTCATCAGTTTGCTCAAATATTTTCCAATGATATCGAATTCAAGATTAACGGCTGTACCAACCTCGAAGGTATGAAAATTCGTTTCGTTGTAGGTATAAGGAATAATAGCCACCTGAAACGAATTGTCTTTCGAGTTTACCACTGTCAGGCTTACGCCGTTCACAGTAACCGAACCTTTCTCAACCGTCATGTAGCCTTTTTGAGCCATTTCTTTGTCGAAGGGATATTCGAACGTGAAATACCAGCTTCCATCGGCTTCTTCAACCTTGGTACAGGTAGCAGTCTGATCGACATGACCCTGCACAATGTGCCCGTCCAAACGGCCATTCATCATCATGCTACGCTCCAGATTTACTTTACTTCCGGAAACCAGTTTGCCCAAGTTAGTTTTCAGTAAAGTTTCCTTGATGGCAGTAACCGTATAGGTTTTTGCTTCGCTGTCGATTTTTACTACAGTCAGACAAACACCATTGTGCGAAAGACTTTGATCAATTTTCAGTTCACCAACAAACGAGCAGGTGAGCGTAAAATGTACATTTTCCTGATCTTTTTCAATGGCAATTACTTTGCCTGCTTCTTCAACTATTCCTGAAAACATTTGTTTTAGTTTTTAAATTACGCTGCGAAGTTACAACGTTTCAAATGGAGTAACAAATGAGATTTTAACTTTATATCACAAGCAAAATATCCGAATTATGGCAACTGTAAAAACAACTTATTTAGGCGATTTAAGAACCGAGAACATCCATCTTCAGTCGGGAAGTAAATTGATAACCGATGCTCCAACTGATAACCGTGGAAAAGGTGAAACCTTTTCTCCTACTGATTTGCTTGCAACAGCACTTGGCACCTGTATCATGACCATCATGGGAATGAAGGCAATGGATCATGGAATTGATCTGGTTGACACAGAAATCGAAATTACCAAAATCATGGCCAGTATACCACGCCGCGTTTCCGAAGTAATCATTGAATTCAACTTTCCGAAGAAGGACTATTCCATTGTAGATAAAAAGCTGATAGAAGGCATCGCGGCAACCTGTCCGGTCCCGTTGAGTGTTCATCCAAATTTGAAACAAACCATCAGGTTCAATTGGTGAATAGCTGATGTTACCAAACAGATGGACTTCCTACGAAGAGCTGCTTTTCAGATTTATTAGTTTCCTATCAACGAAGCGCCAAACCCCGACTTTCGGGTATTTTGCTGTTACGGGCAATGTTTTGTGTCTGTCCAATTAGATTTTTTTCTGTATTTGCCAATAGTGTCCAAAAGGGTCTTTGAACATTCCCTGACGGTAACCATAATCGTGGTCAGTTGCAGGATTAATTTCTGTTGCACCCGCCTTAATAGCTTTATGCATTAAGTCGTCCACATCAGGAACAAACAATCCTATAACTGAAGTCACTCCTTTGGCGCTTATTGGTTCAAGAGCGTCACGCATGGTTTCGTGCACATGAAAAATTGCCCCGTTGATTTCTAATTCAACAACATGAATGCTCCCGTCATCGTTCCTAAGACTAAAATGTTCTGTTGCACCGAATTTAGTGTAAAAATCAATGTTAAATGTCCCATTAGGAATATGCAATTCGGGAGCAAAATGTGTTGTGTCGTCTTTAGTATTCATATTGCTTTGATGAATTAATACATTACATTTTTGTCTGTCCGTAATATTTTTTTTCTACAAGTCAAATCGAAGTCGAATAGTTGACAGACTACCGCTGACTTTACAAAGTGTCATGATCATCCGGTCAACTAAACATTATCGCCAACTAATGAGTATTATCCGGAGTCAAAACTCTGGTGGAATAATTGATCATCCACCTGATGCCAAACTTGTCGGTAAACGATCCAAAGTAGTCGCCCCAGAACATATCGGCCATTGGCATTTCTACCACGCCACCTTCGGCAAGCTTCGCAAACAAATCATCAGCCTGTGCCTGTGAATCAGTATGAATGGAAATATACACGTTATTTCCTTTATTCACGGTGAATCCCATTGATTCAGGGGCATCCGATCCCATCAGCAAATGATCACCGAGAATCGGAAGCGCCACATGCATCACCAAATTTTTATCCTCCTCCGACATTGGCGGCATACCTTCCATCGGTGGTATTTCTCCAAACCGGTTGATTTTACCATCCAAAAATTCGCCACCAAAAATCGATTTATAAAAACCAAATGCTTCCTCTGTGTTGCGCGGAAAATTTAGATATGTGCTAATCTTTGCCATAGGTTTCGTATTTAAGTTGGTTATTTTGCTTGTTCTATTACTGTCATCTAATTTATTGCAATCAGTTACTTTTGTCCGCTATCTTTTGAAAAGTCGACCATCCATTCAATACCGAATTTGTCTCTAAACATGCCAAAATAGGAGCCCCAGGGACTATCGCCAATAGGCACTTCAATAGTCCCTCCTGCTGAAAGTCCATTGAATAATTTGTCGGCTTCTTCACGACTTTCGGCACTAATAGATATCTTAGATCTGTTTTCATTTTCATTTACTGGACCCATACTTTCCGGAACATCATTGGCCATTAAACTATTTTTGCCAATAGGCAACGCAATGTGCATTATTTTATTTGCATCATTTTCTGCTACCGGAAATTCAGGGCCTGACAGGTCTTTTAAACGCACAATCGTTGTGAACTCACCGCCAAATACCGATTTGTAAAAATTAAATGCTTCTTCAGCATTACCGTTGAAGTTAATGTGTGGATTGATAAGTGCCATAACTTTTATTTTTTAAGCTGTTTTTCTTTTCTCTTACGCGAAATGGACGGGTGCAAGTCGTCGCAATGCCACAATGTACAACGACCTGCTATTCGCTGTCTTCGTTTTTCATCCCTTTCAAAAGCGCATAAATCGCCATGGCGTGGCCATGCCCCAGATCAAACTCTTCTTTTAACCAACTAACGATTTCTCCGGCTTTTGTTTCAGGTTTCAATTGTCCGTCGCGACTAAACCCTTTCTCTTCTGCCATCTTTCTGAAATCTTCAGGACCTTTACCGGTCTTCGATTTAATCGTATTTAAATAAGCTTGAAACGCCATCTTTATCTGCTTTAATATTAATTCATCTACTGAAACATAGCGTTCATCCGTTTTTGCATTTCTTCAAACGAAACATCTTCGATATGTGTCATGATTGACCATTTATGGCCAAAAGGATCGGTAATTCCACCTGTCCTGTCTCCGTAAAATTGGTCTTTCACCACCATTTCGCCAGTTACTGTCGCTCCTGCCTGAAGTGCTTTAGCAAACACGGCATCCACATCTTCCACATAGATACAAAGGCTTACCGGAGATCCACCGATTGCATGAGGACTTAGGTTTCCCCATTGTTCATTTTCTTCAGCGAGCATGATTTTTGAATCGCCAATTTCCAGTTCCGCATGTCCAATGCTTCCATCCGGCATGGTAAGCCGCCCTGTTTCTTTAGCGCCAAAAGCATTTTTATAAAATTCGATGGCCTTTAAAGCTCCTTTTACTGAAATATAAGCAGTTAATGAGTTCCATCCTTCCGGAATTGCTTTTACTTTTGTTTTCATGATTTAATTATTTTGAAGTTTATAAATTAGTTTTTGTCTCATAATGCAGGCAAACTACTCCTGAAGTAAATGCCTGATTCGAAATGAGTTTTAAGTAAATACTCTGGTTAAATGTTTTGAAAAGCGAATTTCCACCTCCAAGCAAAATCGGGTTCACGAACAACCAGTAATCGTCAATAAGGTTTTCTGCCATTAATTGCTGGGTAATGGTCGGACTGCCAAACATGATGATTTCTTTCCCATCCTCTTTCTTCAATTTCCTGATTTCATCAGCCATATTTTCGTTGATAATGGTGGTGTTTTTCGGAACGGAGCCGTTCATTGTTCTTGATGGGACAAGTTTTGAAACGCTTTTGTACCATGCTGAATGTTCGACGTCGTGTTTGGTTGCATTTGGCTGATCGGCCGCTGTTGGCCAGTAGGCTTCCATCAGTTCGTAGGTAACCCGACCGTAGAGAGCGATATCGGCTGCCATCGTTCTTTCTTTTGCATAGTCAAACATTTCCTGATCAATGTTTATCCAACTCATCTCTCCCTTAGCATTTGTCACAAAGCCATCGAGCGAAATGTGCATAAATGAAACTACTTTTCTCATTTCCAGATTTTTATTTAAGATTAATATTTGCCTCAAATTTCCTTTAAATCAAAACTTCAGCATGATAGCCGTTCTGATTGAGTATTTCAATAATCAGTTGGGTTGAAACACTTTCAGCCTCAATCCTCAAAATTTTATCACAGTCTTCCAAATCAAAATTTATATCGCCATTTGGAATTTGATTAATGATTTGATCAATAAGCATTTCTGAATGCTCTATTTGCTCAACATTTGTTTTGAAAACCTCTACCATATCGTTTTGTGTTAACTATTACCAAATCGTTGTTTTCTCTGGTCACTTATTTCGATTTCCATTTTTTAACTATCTCGGAATTAAACCCATCTTCTTCTTCAGGAGTGGGATGTCCCTTGCCACTGGTTATTAAGTCGAAAAGGCTATTTTCTATATGTTTGCTCCATGCATCGCAGCAAATTTCGTAGCATTCATTGTCTGGAACCAATCCCTCGTGGGTGAATAGTAACTTAGTTTTGTCTCCTTCGCTGGAAATTGTAAAGATTAGCTTAGTATCTGTTAATTCAGTTTTGACCTTCGTAAAACTAAATTGATTGTCAATAAAATGGTAAACTAATTCTTTGTCAGGTACTAATTCGATAAGTTTTATTTTACATAGATGGGCTTCTTTGAAGTGATAAAAAAACACTTCATTAAGCTTTCCTGTATTACTTTCAATTTCTTCGGACCACCAGGCACGAAAATTTTTGACGGCTTCAAAAACTACTTGCGGGCTTTGTTCAACCCAAATGGTTGTAAAGTAATCTTGTCTATCCATACTTACCTGTTTTGCAAAATTTGAATCTTATCGGGTTTTAACTTCTCAGTCTATGAATTGCGATAGGCCTGCTTTAGAATATTAATATCAAGCTTTTTCATTTGCAGCATGGCCTGCATCACATTGCCGCCTTTATCCGGATGGCTCAGTAACTCACCCAGAACTTTGGGTACAATTTGCCAAGAAACGCCAAACTTGTCCTGAAGCCAACCGCATTGCTGTAACGAGTCGTTGATTTTATTTCAGAATTCTTGAACGCTGAGACGTAGAAATTAACTGCATCTTCGGCCTGATTATCGAACCATAAAAAAGGAGTAATCTTCTGAATTTTAGTTCCCTTTTTCATTCTATCTGGTTCAATTTTAATTTGTGTTTCCATGATTGCAATTGTTTATTTGTTTAAAACATTATCTACATCCACAAAGTTCGAACATTGTGGATGTAAGACCAATAGCAAAAAAGTCAAATTTCGGGGTATTTAAGACAAAAATGTCTTAAATTTGTAAAAAGAACAAAATAATGACAAACTTAGGATTGGTTTTACCCTATGATTATAAGTTATTGAGCATAGCTGCAATTCTTGATGTTTTTGAAACTGTTAACCGAATTTACACTGAAGGGAATCAGGAAAAACCATTTGTGATAAATATTCTTCGTACTCCGGACCAAATTGAAAAAGAGGGTTCAATGTTATACGGTTATCCGGTATCCTCCATACAATCGGATCTGAATGCCGATGTTGTTTTGATTCCTTCATTTACAACAAATAACTTAACGGAAACTCTATCTAAGAATCAAATGTATATTCCCTGGTTTCAAAGTCAATATCAGAAAGGCGCAGTAATCGCCAGTTTTTGCACCGGAACGTTTTTGTTTGGCGCATCCGGTTTGCTTAACGGAAAATTAGCAACCACGCACGTTGATGCCTGTTCCCGATTTTCATCGGCTTTTCCTTCGGTAATTTTAAAACCTGATCAGGTAGTTACCGTAGACGGTCGCTTTTATACCAGTGGAGGATCGACATCAACCTTTCATCTTTTGCTTCGCCTCGTTCAAAAGTATTGTGGAAATGAGATGACTGTCAGGATCGCAAAAATTTTCGCCATTGACATGGATCGATTCAAACAAAGTTATTTTGGAACTTTTGTACCAAGTCATAACCATAAAGATGATCTGGTTAAAAAAGCACAAGAGAATATGGAAACCCGGTTCCATGAGATCGAATCGCTGGAGGATATTATGAAAGACATTCCTTCGAGCAGACGAAATTTTGTCCGCAGATTTAAATTGGCAACCGGAATTCCTCCAATTGAATATCTGCAAAATGTACGCATTGAGTCGGCCAAGAAGCAACTGGAGCAAACGAATCAGAACATCAACGAAATTATTGATCGAACCGGTTATTCCGACCCAAAATCATTCCGGAAGGTTTTTAATAAACTGGTTGGCATGACTCCAATGGAATACAGGGAAAAATTCAACGTTCGATAGAAGAACAAAGCAAATTTGTGTCCAAGAATTCCGGGAAATCATTTTTCCCTTTGCAATATTCATTCAATCCCTTATCTTCGATTCGAAATAACACGAATCAGTAAAAAAGTAACACATGACTGTTTCACGCTTTGGCGTTTCGTTGGAAGAGGAGCTGCTCATCGCATTAGATCAGTATGTAACCGAAAACAATTTTTCGAACCGGTCGCAGGCTATCCGCTACCTGATTGAGAAAAATCTGGTGGAGCAAAAATGGAAATGCGACAATTTGGTTGCAGGCGCAGTGGTGATGGTTTATGGAAGCCAGAAACCTGAAATCCGCACCCGATCAGCAGAACTTCAGCTACAGTACCGCGATGTAGTGATTGGCGTTCAGCAATTTAATTTGAGCGAACAAAACTGCATGGAGATTATCGCAGTGAAAGGTGCGTCACGCCGATTGACTGAGCTTTCTGACAAGCTTATCGGGATTAAAGGCATTCAGCATGGCAAACTGATTATGAGTAAAACCGAATAATTTTTTTACCCAAACAGTAACACGAATTATAATAAAAGTAGCAAGCACATAATATGAACGAACTAAATCCAGCTCAAAACGAAAAACTCCAGTTGCTTGAAAACTGGTTCAAACAGCGAAAAGGCTCCATTGTTGCTTTTTCTGGAGGAATCGATTCTACTTTAGTCCTTTATCTGGCCCGGAAATTTCAGGGCCCGGAAAATGCGATTGGTGTCATTTCCAATTCAGAAAGCCTGAAGAATAAAGATTTTAATCTGGCTCAATCGTTCTGCAAAGAATTTGACATTCAGCTTCGTGTGATTAAAACCGATGAACTGAACGACTCGAACTACAACGAAAATCCAATCAACCGCTGTTTCTTTTGCAAAGATCACCTGTTTCACGACCTTCAGGAAATAGAGAAAGAATATCCGGGATTTGAGGTTTTAAGTGGCACCAATTACGACGATTTGGGTGACTACCGGCCAGGAATTGATGCTGCAAAAAAAAATCTTGTAACTTCTCCGCTTGTCGATTGTAAAGTTTCCAAAGAAGAAATTCGCGAAATCGCACGCCATTTCAATTTACCCAACTGGAACAAGCCTGCCAGCCCCTGTCTAAGTTCACGCATTCCATACAATCAGGCCGTAACGCTCGAAAAACTCAAGCAAATTGAGGCTGCTGAAGATATTTTGAATAGCTATGGTTTTGAAGATGTTCGGGTTCGTCACTTTGGAACTTTTGGCCGCATTGAAGTTCAGAAAGAAGATTTGGAAAAACTTCTGGCAATCAAAGACAAGGTTTACACAGACATCAAAAACCTTGGGTTTGCCCGTGTTGAAATTGATGAAGAAGGTTTGGTCTCAGGAAAAATGAACAGGGTTTTGAATAAATAAGAATCAAAAAATAACTAGATATGAAGATATTGTATTACGATTGCTTTGCCGGGATTAGTGGAGATATGAATCTGGGTGCGATGATTGACCTAGGTGTCGATCCGGACTATTTGATTGCAGAGCTTCAAAAATTAAATATTGAAGGTTTTCACCTCGAAATTCAAAAAGACATCCGTCGGGGGATTTCAGGAACCAAAGCAACCGTGGTTGTAGAAAATCCGGAGAACGAAAAACACCGTCATTTGCGGCATGTGGAAGAGCTTATCAATCAGAGCAGTCTTTCGCCGGAAGTCAAAATTCTATCGTTAAAAATATTCGACCTCATCGCTGTTGCCGAAGGTAAAGTTCATGATATCAGTAAGGAACGGGTACATTTTCATGAAGTTGGCGCCTTAGATTCGATTGCCGACATTGTTGGTGCTGCCATTTGCCTCGATTACTTGAAAGTAGACAAGGTCATGTCTTCACCCATTCAACTGGGTGGCGGAATGGTGAAATGTGCGCATGGTATCATGCCTGTTCCGGCTCCAGCAACCGTGTTGATTGTTCAGAATGTACCTGTTAAAACCGGTTTGGTGCAACACGAAGCAACTACGCCAACGGGTGCTGCCATCCTAGTGGCCATAGTCGATGAATTCACCGGCCAGATCGATCTCCCAATACAAAAAACGGCTTATGGAATTGGGCAGCGCGATGTTTCGGAAGTTCCCAATGTGCTGCGGATTTACCTTTCGGAAACCAGCGACAATACGGATAATACAAGTCGGGAAGAAGTCTGGATGTTGGAATGTAACATTGACGATATGAACCCGGAATGGTACGATCATCTTTTCGCGAAACTCTTCGAAGCCGGCGCCAGCGACGTGTTTTTAACTCCAATTATCATGAAGAAATCGAGACCAGCAAACATGCTTTCGGTTTTATGCAGCAAGAATATTGTTCCAGAAATGAAATCGATCATCTTCAACAACAGCACCACCATTGGGCTCCGCGAGTATCCGGTTACAAAAACGGTTCTGGAACGCCAGAAAAAAGAAATTGAAACGGAGCTAGGAAAAGTGAGGGTTAAATGCAGCTATTTTCAGGGAAAAGAGATTCGGTTTAAACCTGAATTTGAAGACCTGAAGAAACTGGCTACCGAGCATGGACTCAGCCTGAATGAAGTAGAAAAAATCATTTCTAAAAGCCGATAATATGGATATTCTGGACATCCTCGAAAAATACAAAGATGGCGAAATGGATTTGGTTGAAGCGCTGTCGCACTTCACCAAACAAGGCATTGAGGAAATGGGTTTTGCTACCATTGATACAGACCGCAAGCATCGGACCGGCTTACCTGAAGTGATTTATGCTTCAGGGAAAACTACCGAACAGGTTCGGTTGATCGCTGAACGGATGTTCAACAAAGGCATTGATATACTGGCAACCCGCGCCACATCCGAAATCTACGAAGCCGTTAAAACTGTAGTGCCTGATGCGGTTTATAATTCATTGGCGAGAACGATTGTTTACAAGCATAACGAAGAAATTTTGGGGAAAGGATACATAGCTGTTGTATCTGCTGGCACCTCAGACCTCCCTGTAGCTGAAGAAGCGGTTGAAACAGCCCGGTTTTTAAACAATGAAGTCGTAACCGTTTATGATGTTGGGGTTGCAGGAATTCACCGGCTTTTCAACAAGCTGGATCTGATCCGGAATGCAAGGGTTATTATCGTTGTGGCAGGCATGGAAGGCGCATTGGCCAGCGTAGTCGGCGGATTGGTGGATAAACCTGTCATTGGTGTGCCAACGAGCATTGGATATGGCGCAAACTTCCAGGGATTATCTGCACTGTTATCGATGCTGAACAGTTGTGCCAGTGGCGTATCGGTTGTTAATATCGACAATGGATTTGGTGCCGCCTGTCAAGCCTCTTTGATCAATAAATTATAGGATTTCAAAATGAACGAACTAATCCTACTATCCATTACTGCAGCTTCACTCGGATTTATCCACACAGCTTTGGGTCCCGACCATTATTTGCCTTTTATTGTGTTGAGCAAAGCCAGAAACTGGAGTGT
>JBBQXI010000045.1:0-14283 GCA_038209805.1 Bacteroidales bacterium
GATCTTATCAAATATATTGTTGAGATTTCGAAACGTCCTGAGTTTATCGGGAAAATTTTGTTCGTTCAGAATTACGACATGAACCTGGCTAAGATGATGTTACAGGGAGTTGATATCTGGATGAATACACCAACACGACCATTGGAAGCATCGGGCACCAGCGGCGAAAAAGGTGTGATGAACGGAACAATTCACTTTTCAGTTCTCGATGGCTGGTGGGTCGAAGGGTATAAAAAAGATGCAGGTTGGGCACTTCCACAGGATAATGCATACGAAATTAACGACCTTCAGGATGAATTGGATGCTGAAACCATCTATAACATTTTTGAAGAGGAAATATTACCGGCTTTCTACGATCGGAATATCAATGGAATTCCTGAAAAGTGGGTGTCCTACATCAAAAATACTTTTGCACAGGTTTCTCCTAATTTTACTACTGCACGCATGATTCGCGATTATCAGGATCGATTCTATAAACCTCAGGCCGAACGCTCTACAAGGTTAATTGCCAAAGATTATAAACTGGCGAAGGAAATTGCCAAGTGGAAATCAGGTGTCTCTGCGGTTTGGGATCAGATTGAAGTAAAAAATGTACAGATTACCGATGGAATCACCAATGTTCTGAAAATTGGTGAGGTATATCCTGCGAGGGTTGTAGTTGACATTAAAAGCCTAAAGCCTGAAGATTTAAGCGTTGAAATGGTAATTACTGAAAATGGCAAAGATACCAGACCGACTTTGATTGAATGCTTGCCGTTTACGGTTGAGAAGGCCGAAGGGCAGCTGATTACCTATAAGTTGGATTTGAATCTGATGAATGCTGGTGCATTTGGCTATGCAATTCGCATCGTGCCAAATCATCCGGAATTACCACATCGTCAGGATTTCCATCATCTGAAATGGGTTCAGTAACACACGATATTAAAAACAGAAAAGGTAGCCAAAAGCTGCCTTTTCTGTTTTAGCACTAGTTGTGGGACGAACTTTCGAAAAACATCAGTTCCTTTGGCTACTTTTACGCCCTTGATTCAGCAATTAGTGATGAAAAAATACCTGTTGCAAACAACCTTTCTGGCTATTGTCGCAAGTTTGTTGTGGTCTTCAGCTTTCGTGGGTATAAAAATTGGGCTCCGGTACCAAACTCCACTTCAGTTTGCCGGTATCCGGTTCATGATTTCCGGTCTGATCCTTCTTCCAGTAATTGGAAATTTTCAAAAATTCAATAAAGAAGTAAAAGAAAACTTCGCATATGTTTTTCTGATTGCTTTTTTGCAAGTTGTTCTTCAATACACATTCTTTTATATTGGCATTAGCCTGGTTCCTGCATCAATTTCAGCCATGATTGTTGGTTCAGGACCTTTATTTGTTGCTCTGGTGGCTCACTTTTCTATCGTCGATGATCGAATGAATTGGGTTAAATCAATGAGCATTTTACTTGGAGTTGCTGGAGTTGCAGTAATTACCATTGGTCGCAAAAGTCTTCCTTCCGGAGCCGAGATCGCTTTACTAGGAGTGGTTTATTTGCTGCTGAATAATTTAACTTCAGGAATTACCAATGTGGTTATTGCGCGCAAACAACAAACCATTTCTCCGTTGATCTTAACCTCATCATCTCTTTTTATTGGTGGGCTCGCTATGTTTTTAATTTCTATCCCCATTGAGGGATTTTCTGAACAGTCGTTTCCCCCGGAATATTTTGTATCTCTGGCTTGGCTCAGTTTTTTATCGGCAGCAGCTATTTCCATTTGGAATACCTTATTGCGTCGTCCGGGAGTTAAGGTCTCTGAACTTAATATTTGGAAATTTTTGATTCCTGTTGCCGGAGCAGTTCTGAGTTGGATTATTCTTCCAAACGAATCAGCCGATGTGGTCTCCGTTTTGGGTATGATACTGATTGCCCTTTCTTTGTTAATTCTGAATTTGCCTATCAGGAGAAGAAATTGATTTTTTTAATATCTGATTCAACTCCGGATCAAAATTCTTGTAAAATTCTATTGCCAATTGTTCGGCCCTAAAGTGCCAAATCGACACGAATATTAATTATTTGTTTACAAATTATCATCTAAGTAGTGGTAAATGTTAAAAATTCGTAACATTTTCTAATTTCGACTTTCAGTAATGAATAGATGGGCTGCTGTCATATAACATTAGTACTTACTAATCATTCAAATCTTAAATTGCTAATTTCGGACTTTTTAGTTTTCAAAAAAACCAAATAACTAACGGCAACTTTGAGTTGCATAAAATCCAAAAAACTATGAATTCTATTTTCTGGCTCGTGCCCGTCAGTTCTGTTCTGGCACTGCTTTTTGCCTGGTTTTTCTTTCAGCAAATGATGAAGGAAAGCGAAGGAACTGACACAATGAAAAAAATTGCCAAGCATGTTCGTGATGGTGCAATGGCTTATTTAAAACAACAATACAAAGTTGTTGGTATCGTTTTCGTAATTTTAGCTGTTATTTTTTCTGTAATGGCTTATTTCAACCTTCAGAATGCATGGGTTCCTTTTGCTTTTTTGACAGGTGGTTTTTTCTCTGGTCTAGCAGGATTTTTCGGAATGAAAACTGCAACTTATGCTTCGGCACGTACTGCTCAAGCTGCTTCAGAGTCATTAAACAAAGGTCTTCAAGTAGCTTTCCGTTCAGGTGCTGTAATGGGATTAACTGTTGTTGGTCTTGCTTTACTTGACATCTCAGCATGGTATCTTATTCTTGACAACTTTGCGAATGTTGGTGAATCCAATAAATTGATTTACATAACTACAACCATGTTGACTTTTGGAATGGGTGCTTCAACTCAGGCATTATTTGCCCGTGTTGGTGGTGGTATTTTTACTAAAGCTGCTGATGTTGGTGCTGACTTGGTAGGTAAAGTAGAAGCTGGAATTCCAGAGGATGATCCCCGCAACCCTGCTACTATTGCTGATAATGTTGGTGATAATGTTGGTGACGTTGCTGGTATGGGTGCCGACCTTTACGAATCGTATGCCGGTTCTATTTTGGCTACGGCTGCATTAGGTGCATCTGCATTCCTTATTAATCCTGAAATGCAATTAAAAGCTGTTTTTGCTCCTATGATTATTGCATCTGTTGGTGTAGCTCTTTCTATTATTGGTATTTTCTTGGTAAAAACAAAAGAAGGTGCTAAAATGAAAGAATTACTGGGTGCTTTAGGTTTAGGTGTAAATGTTAGTTCTGCTTTAATCGCAGTTTCAACATTTGCAATTCTTTGGGCATTGGACATTCAAAACTGGATGGGAATTTCATTCTCTGTAGTTGTTGGTCTTCTTGCCGGAATTATTATTGGTCAGGCAACCGAATATTACACTTCTCAAAGTTACCGTCCAACTCAAAAAGTAGCTGAAAGTTCTAAAACAGGAGCTGCAACTGTAATTATTTCTGGTTTAGGTCTGGGGATGCTTTCTACTGCAATTCCAGTTATTACTATTTCTTTTGCTATTGTTTTGGCATTTATGTCATCTCAGTTTGATATGATGACTATGACTTATACTCCGAACCTAACACTTGGTTTGTATGGTATCGGTATTGCTGCTGTAGGTATGCTTTCTACACTTGGTATTACTTTGGCAACTGATGCTTATGGTCCAATTGCTGATAATGCCGGTGGAAATGCTGAAATGAGCGGATTAGATCCTGAAGTTCGGAAACGTACAGATGCTTTGGATGCTCTTGGTAATACAACTGCTGCTACAGGTAAAGGTTTTGCAATTGGTTCTGCTGCATTGACAGCTTTAGCACTTTTAGCTTCTTATATCGAAGAAATTAAAATTGCATTGGAACGTATAGCGACAGCTTCGGTAGATGGGGTGGCACAAGTTGGGTCTAAAATGTTATCATTAGAAGCTATTAAGGCTTCTTCGTTTGAAGATTTCATGCAATATTATAATGTGACTCTAATGAATCCTATCGTTTTGGTTGGAATCTTTTTAGGAGCTATGATGGCATTTGTATTCTGTGGTTTGACAATGAATGCTGTTGGTCGCGCTGCTCAAAGCATGGTGGAAGAAGTTCGTCGCCAATTCCGCGAAATTGTTGGCATCATGGAAGGTAAAGCTGAACCAGATTATGCGCGTTGTGTTGAAATCTCAACTAAAGGTGCACAAAGAGAAATGTTACTTCCTTCAATTTTGGCTATTGCAACCCCTGTTGTAGTTGGTGTTATTTTAGGAGTAGGTGGTGTTTTAGGACTTCTCATTGGAGGTTTAAGTACTGGTTTTGTTTTAGCTGTATTTATGGCAAATGCAGGTGGTGCTTGGGATAATGCTAAAAAATATGTTGAAGAAGGCAATCTTGGTGGAAAAGGTTCTGATAATCACAAAGCAACTGTAGTTGGTGATACTGTAGGAGATCCATTTAAAGATACTTCTGGTCCATCTTTGAACATTCTCATTAAGTTAATGAGTATGGTTTCCATCGTAATGGCCGGATTAACCGTTGCTTATAGCTTGATGTAAAATCTCATCAACTCATGTGCGTTTGAATCACAATTACGATAAACCCCGGGAAAAACTCCCGGGGTTCTTTTTTTTGCCAAATTGCTGAACAAAAGAAGTACATAATGAGTTTAACTTGAAAACGAAAACACTAAAACCACATATTATGGCAGACTTATCAACAACCTACATGGGCGTTAAATTGAAAAATCCAATCATCCTGGGCGCCAGCAATCTTGTCACCAAACCCGAAGTTGTTAAAGAACTTGAAAAAGCCGGTATAGCTGCAATCGTTTATAAATCACTTTTTGAAGAACAAATTCAGTTGGAAAGTCTTCAATTAGATGAAGATATGAATGAATATGCCAACCGAAATTCTGAAATGGGACGTATTTTTCCTGACATTGTACATGCCGGTCCCAAAGAACATTTATTCCATTTGAAAAAACTAAAGGAGACCGCATCTGTTCCGGTCTTTGCCAGCTTGAATGCACTGTATGAACCCAGTTGGGTTGAATATGCCAGACTACTTGAAGAAACCGGTGTTGATGGTTTGGAGTTGAACTTATATGCCACTCCAGGTTATTTCGAAGTTGGAGGCACATCAATCGAAGAAAAACAATACCAGATTGTTAAGAGCGTTAAGAAAGCAGTTAAAATTCCGGTAAGTGTAAAGTTGAGTCCGTTTTATACCAACACATTGAATTTTATTAAAAGGCTCGACGAAGCGGGTATCGATAGTTTCGTCATGTTTAACCGGTTTTTTCAGCCTGAAATAGATATAGAAAATGAAGTTTTTAGCTTTCCATGGGAACTGACTCAGGCCCGCGACCATCAGTTAGCCTTACGTTATGCCGGTTTGCTTCATGGAAATGTGGCTGGCAACATATGCGCCAGTCGTGGTATTTATACTTCCGAAGATGTTATTCGTTTATTGCTCTCGGGAGCCGACGTTGTTCAGGTCGTTTCAACGGTTTATAAAAATCAGCCTTCGTATATTGCAACCATGTTGGCCGAACTAAACGACTGGATGGATAAAAAAAGCTACAAAACACTTGATGATTTCTGCGGAAAACTATCCAGAAAGTCATTGAAAGATCCATATACTTATCAACGCGCTCAGTATGTTGATATTCTAATGAAATCTGAAGAAATATTCAAGAAATATCCAATGGTGTAATCGCCTTGATTAGATTAAATCAAAAAATACAGGATTCGTTAGAGTCCTGTATTTTTTTGTTTTGAAATTTGACTTTTCTGCAAATTTATCTTTGTTAATCAATAAACCCTGCTAGTGCATAAACCAGAGCACCCTGCCAGTTGATGGCAATTTCATTGGTCGAATAGTCTTCCTGAACGTCGTTCCATCCGGTTGCGGAATGCCCACCACCAACAATATATCCGGGCCAAGGCTCAGTTTCGCTGTCCGATCCAGATCTCCGGTCGTGTGGGTTCATCGGCGGATTAATCCCGAGTCCGGTTACAAACGAACGATTGTAGTAATTACGTCCGAAGATGTGTGAAATAGCGTCCTGAGAAGTTTGAGTGTAAATTTTCTTAGGTGAGATTTTATGCGCCACCTGAAGGTTTAAAACCTGACGGGCAATGGTTCCGTTGCACCCCCAGTAATATCGTTTTAATGGCCTTCCGTAAACGTCAGATGAAGCATTAAATGCAATTTGATTCGCAACGTCAATAATGTTTTTCTGGATGATTTTCAGAATCTCCGGATTTTTTCCGGCTTTTGTAGAAAGAGCGTATTCAAACATTCCCAGATTTGACACATCGTCCCAATCCCAATCTTCATCAATTTTGAAGTTTTCGGATGACGCGCGTCTTTCAAAGTCCTTTAAATATTCAGTATTTCCTGTTGTTTCCCACATTTCGGCAGCAGCCCAAAGCCGGTCGTCTTTATCCTCAGTTTGATAACCACCAGTTTGAAACTCACCCTGAACAAACCCTTTATCCTCTGGATTTTCCTTCAGAAACTTATAGCTTAATGTTGCGGCATCTATACATTTTTGAGAATAAGCTTTGTCGTAGGGTTCGAAGTACCGTGAAGCCTGAGCCATCATGGCCACAAAATCGGCTGTTGCAGCCGAACTCCAATCGGTAAAATATCTTTTTCCGTTGTCTTCTTCAGGTTTACAGAATGGAGCGAAATTTTTCCGTGTTAGTTTGTGCGAGACCTTTCCTGAACCATCGGTGTATTGCATGGTCAATAACCAATCGGTTTCCCATTTCAGCTCTTTCAGAAAGTCTGGAAGTCCGGGAGCAGTTTCGGGTAGATCAAGTGAGAATTTCTTCAGGTTATTTTGAAACTGATCCCAGGCCATAAACATTATACCTACGGTTACACCTGCATTTACAACATATTTGCCATAATCACCTGCGTCGTGCCAACCTCCGGTTCCATTGCGGCGTTGGTCGGGTTTTCCCTGAAAATCTTCGTATCCATCGTCCAAATGACAGGGCGAGTGAGAAAAGAGATGACCATCATGGATTCCCTCAACTGCGGTACCACATCGCCAAAGGTAAAATCCCCGCATACTGGTATAAAAAGCCTGATTGTAGACTTTGGGTGAGATTTCGAAAACCACAGATTTAGTGCCTTCCGGAGTTTCAAGGTAATACTTTCCATTTTTCGAGAATGAAGAAAAGTCGGCAAGTCCAACATTTTGACTCACATCTTTCTGAAAAGCCGGTGTTGAAACTTTTCCTTGAAAAACCACAGTCTGGTTATCGGCTTGCTTAATTACAAACGATTTAGTTTCTCCAACTATGGACGCTTTTTTTGATGCTTGTGGCAAAAAACCTAGCGAATTCAAGCAGATATTCTGGGTTTGAGATAAAACAGAAGGGCTGGTTAGAACCAGAAGTGCAAAAATGAATGATGCTATTGTTCTCATTTTTAAGGGTTTTAGTTAGTATTATTGTAGTTAGTACAATATAAGGTAAATCTAATACAAATGATTCAAAGAGAAGTGGCCGCAACCGTAAAATATTGAGAATTTAGTTGAAAATATGGATGATTACACCAACTCAACGGTTACCTTTTTAAAAAATCGTGTTTCAAGCAATCTCACAATTCGTTTTACAACGAATTTACGAATTTCAAGTTCAATAGGTTGATCTGGATCTTGGTGAGCCCAGTTGATGCGGGTTCCTACAATGATGTGAATGATGTCGTGTTGGGTAAGTAGTTTCACCACTTCTTCCGGAGGGCTGTCGCCCAGACGCATGTCGCTGTTGTAATTCTCCAGAATTTCTTCAACTCTCCCCAATGTCAGAATTCCTTCAGTCACGATTTCAAAGCCTTCCATTTTAGCTGCCGGAGGTAATGACTTTTCGGAGAAACGATGTTGTATGTTGATGTCAATATTCAGCTCACGCGCAATGATTTCGGCTGTTGTACCCCCACATATGATTTTCTTTCCCGGGAAATCTTTGATCCGTTTAACAAAATCGACATCTTTTATTTTATAGAATGGCGGACCTGTGATGAGCATAAACTCTCGGGGTTGCCTGAAATAAATAACGCCACAACTGGCATCGTCACGAATTTCAAACGAATCGTTCATGGAGGCTTGGTTCAAAATTTTTCGGGCAAGTTTGGTGGCCGAAATTTCGTAGTCTCGGGTAATTTGAGTTTCTGCAAATCGGACAATGTCGTTAAGTCCCCATCCTGTTGGGAATTTGGAGCTCCCCAGTCCCGACTGGGTGACTCCATCAGTCATAAAAATAATCCGGTCTTCAAGCATGGGAGTAAACTCCCTGATCCGCAAAATTTTTCCAGCGTTTTCGTCACCTCTGATTGGTAT
This sequence comes from Bacteroidales bacterium, assembly GCA_038209805.1. Taxonomy (GTDB): domain Bacteria; phylum Bacteroidota; class Bacteroidia; order Bacteroidales; family Prolixibacteraceae; genus Aquipluma. The sequence continues at coordinate 8,275 of JBBQXI010000045.1, forward strand.
TTCAATTTCTTTTGGGTAAAACATTTGTCCTTTTCTGAAAAGGATTGAGCGAGGATTGTCATAATTAATAATGCGAACCAGCCCGGTGTCTTCAATTTCAATAATTGTAAAAGTGGCATAGCTTTCCTTGCCGTCGAGACTTTTAGGCAAAGCACGCATGAAAATATTTGCAGCAACTTCAGGCTTGGTGTGGAATGATGCGTAATTTAGAGCCATTGATGCTGTTAGCGTTGCCAGTACATTTGCTTTTACTCCGTGACCAATTCCATCAGAAAGTACAAGAATAGAGCGACCTTCAGCCCTGATTTGTTTCGAATGAAAAACATCTCCGCAAACAACCTGTCCGTGCCTGTTTAGCTGATGCAAATCGACTTCTATGTGATAATCATCACTCATCCTCGCCGTATTTGTACGATTCGATAATCGAATTCAGAAGTTCCTCGGTCATTGAGGCGTTGTCGCCAAGGAGAAAGGCTATTTTTTGCACGGTTTCGAGGTTGTGCCTGTTTACCCGTTGTGCACGACTGATAATCTCTTCACGAACCAGTGATGGGGCTGACATATCGCGCAATAGGGCACCAACCACTCTGTGTTTGTAGATGGTAATTACCGAAATATGCAACAATTTGTTCTGAATCTTCATGTCACGTTCGATTGCATTTTCTCCCGAAATCATTGTCGCTGCGAATATTTTGTAAATCACATCAGGAACCAGTTCTTTCAGATCGGCACCATGAAGACCGGGAATCGTTTCGTATAACTCTTCAATTTCAGATCCAAAAAGCTTTGCAAATGCTTCATTCGAATCGATGACTTTAAAATCACTGTCGACAATAATGAGCCCTGCCCTGATTTTATGCATCATGGCCGAGGCAATAACAGTTGCTTCACGTGCTTTTTCAAGTTTCCGTTCTGCCTTTTTTCGTTCGGTAATGTCGAAAACTGAACCTACAATACCGATTACTTCACCCTGATTGTCGCGGATTACCGCTTTGTTGAAGACTACATCGTGCAATGACCCGGTTGCATCCCTAAATTTAGCCTCATAACTTTGATCTCCAGGACTGTCGAGTAATTCCTGATCTCGTTTGGCGTATATTTCCGCAATTTCGAATGGTTGAATGTCGAAAACAGTTTTCCCAATGATCTGCGATTTTGGCAGGCCAAGCAGTTTTTCCTGAGCCATATTACATGCTTTATAAATGCCTTTCAGATCGCGGTAGAAAATGGGAATGGGCAACGCATCAATAATTTTCTGATGTAATTCAGGGTCATCAATGAAATCCTGATTGAAAGAATTTTGTTCGTAAATCATGGTGTGTGAATTTCGAACTTAATTTACGAAACATTTGGGAATATTTATGAGTAGTTTCGATCTCTTTTTTGAATGATGATACCTCAAAGGAAATACTTAACTGTAACCAATCTAAATAAGGACCGAAGGGCACTGCAATCATCAGACTTTAGTTATTTTTTCTGAAATTTGCCACAAATCGTAATTCAATTTTAGATGAAGCTAAGAGATATCGCTACAGTTTTAAATGCAAAGGTAACCTGTGGAGCTGACAAACTGGATGAAGAGATAGGGATGGGTTATAGTTCTGATCTGATGAGCGATGTATTGACCTTGGATACTGATAATTTGATACTGATAACCGGGCTGGTAAACCTTCAGTGTATCCGTACTGCCGAAATGGCCGACATTCGTGCCATTGTTTTTGTACGCAATAAAAAAGCCTCTGATCAAATGCTTGAACTGGCATGCGAGAATGGGATGTGTATACTCGAATCGCCCTTTTCTCTATTCAAATCGAGTGGGCTTTTGTTCCAGGCCGGATTAAAACCGATTTATTGATTTACCATTGACAATTTAACGTTTAAAATAGTAAATCGTAAATAATCAAATTGTAAATATTAAAACTTGAAACTTACTTTTAACATACAGGGAGGAGACTTTACTCACGCAGGAAAACCTTCGAGTGAGGTAAAAAAAGTGCTTAAACAACTGAATGTTGACGGCACGACTGTGAAAAACATTGTAATTGCGTTGTATGAAGCTGAAGTAAATGTGGTATCTCATGCCTGGAAAGGAACTGTTTCGGCTGAAATTGAGGAGAATAAGATTACCATATTTGTTGAAGACGATGGTCCCGGAATTCCTGATATTGAATTGGCTATGCAGGCCGGATACTCCACCGCAAGCAAACAGGTTAGAGATATGGGGTTCGGGGCAGGAATGGGTTTGCCAAATATGAAAAAGAATACAGATGAATTGTTGATCGAATCGGTTGTAGGCAAGGGTACAACAGTTAAAATGGTTAACTATTTTAAATGATCGGAGATTCCAAATATCATTCATTAGATCCTGCCAAATGCATTGGTTGTACCCATTGTATGAAATCGTGCCCGACAGAAGCGATCCGGGTTGTAAACGGTTTGGCTGTAATCGACCATGAGCGCTGTGTTTACTGCGGCCAATGCCATCGAGCTTGTCCAACTCATGCGTTTTACGTTGAACAAGACGATCTGGCCATGATCCGTTCATTCAAATACCGTGTTATTTTGTTTCCATCCATCATGATTGGCCAGTTCCCCGGGAAATACAGCGAAGATCAGATCTATGATGGCCTGAAAAAAGTTGGTTTCACCCACATTTATGAAGTGGAACAACCCATGCAAGTGATGATTGATTCGATTAATGAAGTTCTTGCAGATAAAGAAACTCCTAAGCCGGCCATCTCTATCTATTGCCCGGCGATTGTTCGCCTCATTCAGGGTCGATATCCTTCACTTACTGAAAATCTGATTCTCCGGAAAGCCCCTCATAATCTTGCTGCTCATTTTGCCATTGAACAATTGATGCTTGATGGCGCACTGAGGGATGAGATTGGCCTTTTTTACGCAACACCTTGCATTGCCAAAATTGCCGCTGTAAAAAGTCCTGTTGGTGAAAGCGAATCGATTGTGGATGGTATTGTCAACATGAATCAGTTGTATAACGAAGTGATGAAGGTAATTTCTGACGATGAGGTTGACGACAATTCTGTTCAACGTAAAAACCTTTCTGCTGAAGGAATCAACTGGAGTCTCACACGTGGCGAGTCTTGCCATTTTGGATCACGAAGCATTGCCATTGACGGTATTCATAATGCCGTTCGTTTTCTGGAAAGACTCGAAAATGATCAGGTTAAGGGCATCGATTTCATTGAAATGAGGGCTTGCGATCAAAGTTGTGCCGGTGGAATTTTACTAACAGGCAACCGGTTTATGACCGTTGAAAGGTTAGAACGTCGTGCTAAACGTTATCCGTCAGCCAAAGAAATACAACAGGAAAACAAACAGGAAAACTCTCAGGAGCTGAAACAAAAATTGATATTGGATCCGATTGTGCCGAAACCACATTTTGCTTTTGGGAAAGATCGGGTAAGGGCCATGGAAAAGATGGATAAGGCGCAGCGCATTGGTTGCTTTTTGCCGGGAATCGATTGTGGTGCCTGCGGAGCGCCCAATTGCCACGCGCTGGCCGAAGATATGGTAAACAACAAGGCAAAAATGTCTGACTGCATCTTCCTGCAACAAAAGTGGGTGGATGAAGGTCGGATTAATGCCCGAAAAGCGTTCCTCAACATACAGAAGAAATGGGGAACAGATAGATTTAAAGCTGATTGTAACAAAAGAGGACGACGAAATGAAGGTTTCTGAAATAGTTGAAAAATTGGGGATGACCGTTTTTTCAGGCCAAAAAGGTTTGGATCGTGAAATTGCAGGTGGTTATGTTTCTGATTTACTTAGTGATGTCATGGGGAACGCTCGTGAAGGTGAAGTCTGGATTACGCTTCAGGTACACCAAAATGTTATGGCCATCGCTTCGTTAAAAGATTTGGCAGCGGTTATTCTGGTTAGTAATCTCCAACCACACGAGAATACAATTCGTCATTCGAACGACGAAAACATTCCGGTTCTGGGTTCCAGTTTGACAACCTTTGAGATTGCCGGGAAACTGTATCAACTTTATAACCAGTAAAAATGAGAACATTCAGGATCGATCTTCATATCCACACATTGTTATCTCCATGTGGCGATCTGGAAATGAGTCCTGCAAATATTGTCTCGCTTGCTTGCCAAAGAGGGCTTGATATTATTGGGATAACCGATCACAACACCACCAAACAATGTGAACTGGTTTGGAAATTGGCGCAGAAAACGAATCTGACTGTGTTTCCGGGATGCGAAATGACTTCACGCGAAGAGGTTCATTGCCTGGGATTGTTTGAAGATTTTGATGCGTTGCGCATTTTTCAGGATTATTTGGATCAGCATTTGACAATTATCCCACACAATGCCGAGCTTTTTGGCTATCAGGTTCTGGTTGATGAGAATGAAGATATTCTCGAAAAGTTGGATTATTATTTGGGAGCTTCGCTTGATGTAAGTATTGAAGAAGTGGAGCATAAAGTGCACGAACTCTCCGGAATCTTTATCCCGGCACACATCGACCGACCCAGAAACAGCCTGTTCAGTCAATTGGGATTTTTTCCTCCGGAATTAAGGGTTGATGCCCTGCAGATTTCAAAACTTGCTGAAGAAGAGACCATCCGGGACAAATACAAAATCAATCAGAATACAACCATTGTAAAATTCTCGGATACACACTTTCCGGCAGACCTAGGAAAAATTTATACGAATTTTGAAATGGAGAATGCCACATTTTCTGAAATCAAAAAAGCATTGCATCGTGAAGATCGACGAGAGGTGAAGATTCCATAAGCCGCTTACTGCGTTTGTCGAAAGAAAGCCTCATCCCTAACCCTTCTCCGAAGGAGAAGGGGACTCATAGAACAAGTTCATAACGTTATATCTTTGAAAAGAAAATGTCATGAATCTTCATCGCTAACTAGCTACTATGATTGTAATTGTGTAAAAAAGATATTCAACTTTCTGAGTCTTTAGTTTATGGTTCGTTTAAATGATTCTTTTGAATATGATTTCTACTTTGGAGCTTCAGCAACAACAAAAGCATTAGCCGCTGAATTAAGAAAAAACATGACTTATGCAGAAAAAGTTCTTTGGCAACAGTTAAGAAATAGAGAATTGGATAGTTTGAAATTTCGCCGCCAACATCCGGTTGATATTTTTATTCTTGATTTTTACTGTCATGAAAAAAAGCTTGCAATTGAAGTTGATGGAGGAATTCATAATAATGACAAGCAAAAAGAATGGGATAATAGTAGAACAATTAAATTGACCGAACTTGGAATCCATGTTTTGCGATTTACAAATGATGAGGTTGTTGATTCTGTTTATGAAGTAATTAATTCAATAAAGATATTTTTAAATCAATTCTAAAATTGTCTCCTCACGAACCATTCACAGAGAGGGAAGGTAATTTAGTCTTAAATATTCAAAGCGATTTCTTATTGAAAAGAGAAGGTTATGAGTATTCGAGGCCAAAAGTCCCCCGTTTGGGGGATTTAGGGGGCAGAAAAAGATATCAAATGAAAGACCTTTCTCTACATATCCTCGATATTGTCCAGAATTCGATTCGGGCAAAAGCTAAGTTAATCGGGATTGAAATAGCTGAAATTCCTGATCGAAATAAACTGATAATTACCATTACCGATGATGGTATTGGAATGAACCCTGAACAGCTGCAAAGCGCCATCGATCCATTTTACACCTCCCGTACTACGCGAAAAGTTGGCCTTGGGCTGTCTCTTTTTAAGCAAAATGCTGAGATGACTGGCGGATTATTCAATATCGAATCTGAATTGGGAAAAGGAACAACAGTCACAGCCGTATTTGGTCTGAACCACATCGATCGTCCTGTTATGGGCGATTTGATCGGAGCACTGCTGCTTTTGATTTGTTCTTCCAGCGAAACAGATTATGTCTTTAAACATCAAACACCTTCTGGAGAATTTGGCTTGGATACTCGTGAGTTGAAGCAAATGCTTGAAAATGTGCCGCTTAATCATCCTGAAGTTCGCTTATTCCTGAAAGAAATGCTTC
>JBBQXI010000046.1:0-14269 GCA_038209805.1 Bacteroidales bacterium
GGCTTGTACAGGTTGCCGGACCGGTTTGGGTATTAAATACCAAACGAGCAGGAGCGTCTTTACCTCCAATTCCCAATGGATGAACTTCAATTTTAGCTTTGCCATCAGCAATTGATGGACAAATTTCAAGCATATGTGAGCCTAAAGCTTTATATCCTGTTATTGGGTTGAGGTGATATGTGTAATCTTCCATGAACGAGCAACCGCCTTTCAATCCAATACCCATTACTTTTACGGCACGAACCAATGCGGCGTGTTTCCAGTCACCTTCAGCACCAAAACCATAACCGGCAGCCATTAAACGTTGAGAAGCTAAGCCTGGTAATTGTTTTAACCCATGAAGGTCTTCGAATGTAGTTGTGAATGCTTTAAAGTCACCAGCTTCCATGAAAGATTTGATGCCAGCTTCAATACGTGCCTGATAGCGAACGCTGTCGTGGTATTTGCCGCCTGGCATTGCTTCTTTATCAAATTCGTAGGTTGCGTTGTATTCTTCAATAAGCTTGTCGATCTGAGATTCGCTTACTCCATCAATAATTTTTACAATGTCACCAACGGGCCATGTGTTAACCGAAAGGCCAAGTTTAATCTGGGCTTCTACTTTATCTCCTTCTGTAACAGCAACTTCTCGCATGTTGTCGCCAAAACGGGCAAGTTTAGCTCCCTGCATATCGTACCAAGCAGCAGCAGCCCGGCTCCATACGCCAATGCGTTCCTGAACGTCTTCTTCTTTCCAATATCCGACTACCACTTTACGACTTTTGCGAAGACGGGTTAAAATAAAACCATGTTCACGGTCGCCGTGTGCCGATTGGTTCAGGTTCATAAAATCCATATCGATTTCGCTCCAAGGAAGGTCGCGGTTATATTGCGTATGCAACTGAAGCATTGGCTTGTTCAGTAATTTCAGCCCATTAATCCACATTTTCGAAGGCGAAAAGGTATGACACCAAGTAATTACACCGATACAATTTTTGGTCGAATTGGCTTCAATACAAACATTGGTTATTTCGTCGGGGCTTCTCATTACCGATTTGTAAACGATGCTCACCGGAATTTGTGCTGAACTATTAAAAAAGGCGGCAATCTCTTTCGAGTTGGTTGCCACTTGTTCCAACACTTTTGGGCCATATAAATCCTGACTTCCGGTTATAAACCAAACTTCTAATTCTTTTAAATTTATCATGATCTACTATTTTAATGATTCTGTTTTGAAGTTGTAAAAATAGAGAATAATAAATAAATGTAAATACAACACTTATGATATTATTCCAACGATAGATTGTTATTGAACATGTTTTTGATGTGGAAGGCTTATAATTCCAGGTGGCTTAATTCTTTTGCTGTTTCCTGAATAATTTTCCAGGCCAGAGCAACATGTACTTCTTTGGTATTGGTTTGTCCGATGCACATTCGAAGCACATACTGGCCGTTTATAACAGTATGGGTAAAATACATTTCCCCCTTGTTATTGATAGTTTCGAGCAGTTCTCGGTTGAACTCGTTGCCGCTTTTGTGAGCAAAGCAAACCAGATTTAATGGAGCTGGAGCAACCAAATCGAATTCATCGGAAGCTCTGACCCATTCGGCGAATTGCTGCGCCAAAATAATGTGTTGCTGAATGTGGTATCGCAGTCCGTTAACTCCATAATGCCTGATGACGAACCATAGTTTCAATGAACGAAACCTTCGTCCTAGTTGGATATGCCAGTCGCGGTAGTCGAATACGGCACCACTTTCGGTAGCCTGATTTTTTAAGTATTCCGGAAGTATAGAAAGTGTTTTGATTAGCGTGGATCTATCGGCCACGAAGAAGCAGTTACAGTCGAAGTTGGTAAACATCCATTTATGTGGGTTGAAGGAGAAGCTGTCGGCATATTCAACGCCATTCAGGAGATAGCGATATTCTGGACAAATGGCTGCAGTGCCCGACATGGCCGCATCAATGTGCATCCAAAGTTGGTAATGTTGGCAGATCTGACCTATTTCTGTTAATGGATCCATGGCATTTGTTGATGTTGTTCCAACAGTAGCACAAACGAAGAAGGGAATTAGTCCGTTTTGTAAATCGTCTTTAATGGCTGTTTCAAGCAGATCTGTTCGCATCGCCAGATTTTCATCAACGCCAATAAGTCGCAAGTTATTCTTTCCGATGCCTGCAATTTTAATTGCTTTTTCGACTGACGAATGTGTGTGGCTTGAAACATACGCAACCAAATTACCCAAACTTCCGGAGTCGTTGGTTTGATAGTTGGTTTTCTTTTCACGGGCTGCCAATATCGCGCTTAATGCTGCGCTCGATGCAGTATCTTGAATAACAGCGCCTCCAGTCGATGATGATTTAAACTTCTCAGGAAGTTGAAGCATGTCGGCCAACCAATTCAAGACCTGAGTTTCCAATTCGGTGCAGGCGGGACTTGTTGCCCATAACATTCCCTGAACGCCAAGTCCTGAAGAGAGCAAATCGCCCAGGATGGATGGTCCGGAAGAATTGGACGGAAAAAAGGCATAAAAGTTGGGCGACTGCCAATGGGTAATGCCTGGCATAATGATCGAATTAACATCATCCATAATCTGCTCCATGGATTCACTTTCAAGTGGCGCAGAATCTGGAAGCTGATTTTTGATGTCTCCGGGCTTTACCTGAGATAATACCGGATATTTTTCGATGTTTTCGTAATAGTCGGCAATCCAGTCAATCATTTGTTTTCCTTGTTTTCGGAATTCTTCCGGAGACATGTGGAAGTTTTTAATGTTTTCCATTTGCAATTTATTGAATTGTAAAGTTGGTGAATGTTCTTGTTGGAGTGATTTCTGAAGCCGAGAAAGTCTTAATGATGGCTCTGGTTGGTCCTATTTTCATCCAGTCGATAAAGCTGTTTAGATTTTCAGGTTCCCCAGTCGCTTCAACCTCAACTTTCCCATCAGGTGTGTTTTTAACCCAGCCATAGACATTGAATTCTACCGCTTTGTGTTGTGCAAAATAGCGAAATCCGACTCCCTGAACGCGACCCGTAATGACCAGAAAGATTGATTTAACTGGCATAGTACGTGGATTAGGAGTGAGATTTAATGAGTAGATTGTGCGTATTAGATTAATTTACAGGAGTATTGTTGAACTCAGTTATTGTTTCAGGTTGAATTAATGCCCAGATAGAATATATTCCGATGGCTGTTCCAAATGGAAAACTAAATATTTCTATGACCGAAAGAATTAAGGTAAGAACACGTGCCCATTCTCTTCTTTTGTAAAGTCCCATTCCGGCCAAAATGCCTGGTACCGATATGATTATAAATACGATGGCTAAAACATCAGCAATTAACGAAAGAATTGTTGCTCCATTGTCATCATCTACAAACCCGCCAACCAATTTAAGAACAGTGAAAATCAGAAAAGCAATCAGTAAATTAAAAATACTTAATCCGATTTGAAGAGCGGCAACAATGTTAATGTGTTTTTCCATGATGGTAAGTTTAAGTAGATTTTTAGATGGTCTGAAATTACATATTATCCATCGTTTCGTCAATTTTATTTTTGTTAGGTTATTGGGTTTGTTAATTATTTAAATTGCTTGAACTAAAATGAATTAGAATTGTATTCATTTTAGTGAATTTACACCTTTTTCGTTTAGATGATGTAACTTTGGTATTCATTAAATATAACAAATGAATTATGGCAATTTTAAAAGTAATATTACTGGCAGTTGTGATAATGGCACTGGTTATAGTTGGACTTGCACTTCAGACCTTGTTTAAAAAAGGTGGAACGTTTCCGGATACGCACATTGGAAGTAATAAATACATGAAAGAAAATGGCGTGACCTGTGCTCAAACTTTTGATAAAATAGAACAGGCGAAAGCCAGAAAAGAACTACGGTTTAAGCAACTTTTGTTGGATGAATCTGACACAAAGAGCTCATGCTGAAATGAAAGGATGGAACGTATATAAGAATCGTTTTCAAAACCTGATTTTTGGAAAATCAGTTCATCGTTTTGAGGAAAAGCTGTTGCTGCTTTCAATGCTATCTCTTGCTTTGATATTAGCTGTAAGTACCGGTTTTAACTTCATTCTCGATCTTAAATTCTCGATTACGATAGCTTCAGGAGCTGGCGCTTTGGCCTTTTTTTGTCTCTATTTGTTTGGTCGGTTGGTAAGTCGGGGCAATGCTGTTTTTTTAACTACAAGTATTATCATCTTAGCTTTTCTTGATACGATATGGTTTGTAAATTATGGTTCAAATGGGCCTGTTATGTCGACCTTTGTGGTTTATTATTCTTTCTTTTTGCTTGTATTTGATAAACGACATTTTTTACTGATATCCGTAATTCTGGGTTTCAATATTTTAGTACTCTACCTGTTTGAAGTAAATTATCCGGAGATTATTGGTGATTATGAAAATTTAACAGCAAAAAAAGTTGATAATTATATCGGATTGGTTTTCAGTTTTCTGGTCATCTATTCTTTCCTTTCAGCCATAAAAAAGAATTACATTCATGAGTATGAGCGGGCAAGAATATCTGATCGGCTTAAATCTGCTTTTCTGGCTAATATGTCGCACGAGATACGTACTCCTTTGAATGCCATTGTTGGATTTTCTTCATTGATAGCGGACCCTGAAATATCTGAGGCGGATAAGCAGATGTTCAAGGAACAAGTCATCACTAACAGTGATTATTTACTTAGTCTGATTGAAGATATTATCGATGTTTCAAAAATCGAATCGAATCAACTAACTGTAAATTTAAAGAATGTAGATGTTGTTCCTTTGATCATGAATATTGTTCAGACCTTTCAATTAGCCATTCCCAATTCGAAAAATGTGCAAGTGGTATGTGGTCTCAGAATGTCGCAGTTGATGGTTAAAGTCGATCAGATCAGGCTGGAGCAAATCCTTCGGAATTTGCTTGCCAATGCAGTAAAATTCACTGAGGTAGGTGAAATTGAAGTTTACTGTATTCAGAAGAATGATTTTTTTATTTTCTCTGTAAAAGACTCCGGAATTGGAATTGATCCGGAACATCAACAGATTATCTTCGATCGGTTTATGAAGATAGACAATCATAAGCAGCACTTGTACCGTGGAACTGGAATTGGCTTATTCCTTTCGAAACAATTGGTCGAAATGTTTGGTGGAAAAATCTGGGTTGAATCAGAAGTTGGGAAAGGCTCAATCTTCTATTTTACAATTCCAGTTTAACCTATTTCAATTGAAGAGTCTCTTGTACCCCTGAATTTCGTTTAATGAAATGAATAGAAATTTCATTAAAAATGGTTGCCTGATCGAGATTACAGCAATGGCCACTGTTCTTAATGATTTCAAGCTTGGCATTTAATTGTCTTTTTACCAGATCAGTTACCATTGGCAGAAACATATGGTCGCCATCGCCCATCAGGTATAAAACCGGAGCTGATGGTTCTCTGCGTATAAACTCATTCAGGTTCGATTTAATTTCCCGGGTCATTTTCATCCATTTTGCAAACTCTTTTTCGCCCAGTTTAATTGCTTCCTTTACAAAAATATTACGCGATTCGCGATGTTTCCGGTAGGGCATCAGTATTAACGCATTCAGTTTATACAACCACATGTAAGGCAATACCGAATTCAGAATCTTTGCCATTCCAATCAATACTTTAAGAGTTTTGTTAAATTGAATGATTGCACCTCCCAGTACAATTGATTCGGCTCTTTCCGGAGCAAGCTTGTCGATAGCCCGGATTACAATGCATCCTAATGAAATGCCAACCAAATGAGCCTTTTGAATCTCGTAATGATCCATCAGATGAATCACGTCCAGAGCAACTTCATCAAATGAATATCCTGAATTCTCTTCCTGAATATTTGGTTTCGATTTACCGTGCCCGCGAAGGTCAACCAGAAGTACATTAAAATACTTCTTAAAGTCTTTTAGTTGCCGAAACCATACCACATTGCTGCCTCCGGCGCCATGGACGAACACGACCCATGTTTTGGATTTCGGATGTATGAATTTGCGGTGATAAATCATGGTGCAAAAGTAGCAGAAAATGATGGCATGCGTTTGTAAACGGCATAAAAAAAGACGCTATACAACAGTATGACGTCTTTTCTCTAAAAAAATGTTGGATTTAACCGCCGAAGTCATCAAACAAGACGTTTTCATCAGGCACACCCAAATCGTAAAGCATTTTGTTGACGGCACTGTTCATCATTGGTGGACCGCATAAGTAATAATCAATTTCTTCCGGTTCTTCGTGTTTGCTCAGGTATTGGTCGTAAATGACCTGATGTATAAAACCTTTATTCCCAGTCCAGTTATCCTCAGGTTGTGGGTCAGATAATGCTAGGTGGAAGGAGAAATTAGGGAAATTATTTTGGATGTCCATAAACTCTTCGTAGTAGAAAACTTCTCTCCATGAGCGTGCTCCATACCAAAATGTGACTTTCTTTTTTGTTTCTTTTACGGTATGAAACAGGTGAAACAGGTGTGAGCGCATTGGAGCCATACCGGCGCCGCCACCAATAAACATCATTTCGTTATCATTATTTTTCAGGAAGAATTCACCATATGGACCTGAAACTGTTACTTTATCGCCAGGTTTACGTGAAAAAATAAATGACGAACAAATTCCTGGATTTATTTTCTGGAATCCACCATTTACGCGGTCGAACGGAGGTGTCGCAATTCGGATGTTCAACATCACAATATTTCCTTCGGCTGGCGAATTGGCCATTGAATAAGCGCGGAAAGTAGGTTCTGGATACTTCATCTGTAGGTTAAACATCCCAAATTTTTCCCATTCCGGTCGGTATTCATCGCCAATGACCATATCTTTAAACTCGACATCAATCTTTGGCACATCAATCTGTATGTATCCGCCTGATTTAAAATTCAGGTTTTCACCTTCAGGCAGTTTAACGACAAACTCTTTGATATAGGTTGCCACGTTGTTGTTCGACACCACTTCACATTCCCATTTTTTCACACCCAAGACATGTTCAGGAACTTCAATTTTCATATCTTCACGAACTTTTACCTGACAGCCAAGTCGCCAATGATCCTGTTGTTCTTTGCGGGTAAAATGATCGGTTTCGGTAGCAAGTATAGAGCCACCACCTTCAACAACCTGACATCGGCATTGAGCACAGGTGCCACCACCACCACAAGCCGAAGGAAGAAAAATTCCACTTTCGGACAAGGTTGAAAGGAGCGAACTTCCCGGATTTACAGTTACCTCTTTTTCATTGTTGATGTTAATTTTTACCTGACCGACTGCAGTTAGCTTGGCGCGGGCAAACAACAATGCTGAAACCAATACCAGAACAATGACCAAAAAGGCTATAATACTGGAAACTACTACAAAAATGACTGAACCTAATATCATTGGATTTGATTTTTATTAGCATTAAATTTTAATTCCCATGAAACTCATGAATGCAAGCCCCATTAAACCGGTAACAATAAATGTAATACCAATACCCCTAAGCGGAGCTGGAATTTTATTGTATTTGAGTTTTTCGCGAATTGCGGCCAGCGAAACAATGGCTAGTGCCCAACCTATGCCGGATCCCAATCCCCATGACAAAACTTCGCCGATGTTTTTATATTCACGTTGTTCCATAAATAAGGAACCACCCAAAATGGCACAGTTTACAGCAATAAGAGGAAGGAAAATACCAAGGGAATTATAAAGTGCCGGAGTGAATTTTTCAATGAGCATTTCAACCAGCTGCGTCATTGCAGCAATGGTTGCGATGAAAACCATAAAACTCAGGAATGATAAATCAACATCTTTAAAACTTTCACCAAGCCACACCAATGCTCCGGGTTTCATTACATATTTCAGAAGTAGATAGTTTACAGGAACAGTAATAACTTGTACGAAAATTACTGCGATTCCTAATCCCAAAGAAGTTTTAACAGTTTTTGAGACGGCCAGATAAGAGCACATCCCCAAAAACAGGGCGAAGATCATATTGTCGATGAATATCGCCCGTATAAATATGTTTATAATGCTTTGCATAATCGATTGGTTTATTAGGGATTAATCTTTTTCAATCAGTTCTTTATTAAAACTGCGCTGTATCCAGATGATAACTCCAACCAGAATGAGCGCCGCGGTAGGCATAATCATCATTCCATTGTTAATGTATCCAGTGTCGTAAAATGACTTTGGTATAACATTAAATCCAAGAACGGCACCCGAACCAAAAAGCTCCCGGATAAAACCAATTGCAATTAAAATCATAGCATATCCGAGACCATTGCCAATCCCGTCGACAAATGAAGGCCATGGTTTGTTGCCCATTGCAAATGCTTCCAGACGACCCATAATAATGCAATTGGTGATGATCAACCCGACATAAACCGAAAGTTGTTTGCTAACGTCATAAACAAATGCTCTAAGTAACTGATCGACCAGAATAACCATCGTGGCTACAACAACCAGCTGGACGATGATACGGATTCGTGGTGGAATATAATTACGCATGGCTGAGATCACCAAATTTGAGATAGCCGTAACCACCATTACCGATAGTCCCATAACAATTGCCGGTTTTAATTTAACCGTTACTGCCAATGCCGAACAAATACCCAGAATTTGTACAGTAATCGGATTCTGTAAATTCAGCGGGTTGGACAGCAGTTTGAAATTTTTTGAAGAGAATATGCTCATTGCTATCGGATTTTTATTGACGGTTTTTAATGAAATATGTTTTATACTGAACTAGGCACGAATCAAGCATGGCCTGTAGTCCTTTCGAAGTAATAGTTCCTCCAGAAATAGCATCCACAGCATGCGGATCATCTTTTTTTGCTCCACCTTTTTCTACCTGAATGGATACAAAATTAGTTGAATCTTTAAAAAGTGTTTTGCCCGAGAATGGCTCCTGAAATACTTTGGTTGCAATTTCAGCGCCAAGCCCTGGAGTTTCACCCTGATGATCATAGGTTACACCATAGATTGTGTTCATATCAGGTTTTACAGAAACATAACCCCAAATTGGTCCCCAAAGTCCTTTGCCTCTTACTGGCAATGAATAGGCTTTGGACTGATCGTCGAGGGTGCCAACGAAAACAGGAAGCAATCTTTGCGGTCCAGCTTTTTCAAGCTCGGCTTTCAAATCAACATCAAACGCAACGATTCCATCCTGCTTCTCTCCTTTATTGTTGATCACATAACTGTCGGTAATGTATTTGGCATAAAGGTCAACCGCATTTTTTGTTGTTGATTCGATTCGCAGTGAAGCCAGAATGTTCTGTTTCTTCTCCACTTCAATGTTTTTATCCTGAAACGGTTTCAGTTGCATTGCTGCCAATGAGAGAAGCAATGCTACGAGAACAACCATTACAGTGGAAAAGATAAAAATATATGTATTACTAAAGTTCTTCATGTTTTTCCTTTTTATGCGTTTGCTTTCACTTTGGCTCTTTTCAATCGGCGTTTGATATGTCCTTCAACAACGAAATAGTCGATCAGCGGAGACCAAACATTCATTAGCAGAATGGCAAGCATCATACCTTCAGGGTAAGCCGGATTGAATATTCGAATCAGGACGACGAGTACCCCAATCATAAATCCGTATATCCATTTTCCCTTTTCGGTATGGGATGCGGTAACCGGATCGGTAGCCATAAACACTGCTCCAAAGGCAAAACCACCCATAACTAAATGATAATAAGCCGGAAGTGTCATGTATGCATTTAATGGAAGGAGGTTACACAGAAAACCCATACTAAGTGTACCGAGTACAACTGAAAGCATAATCTTCCAACTTCCGATGCCAGTGAAAATCAGGATTGCAGCACCAATAAGTACAGCTAATGTTGATGTTTCGCCAATCGAACCGGGAATGAATCCCATAAACATATCGTGGAAGGAGGCCATTTTGGATGCAGCTCCCTGTCCGATTTGGGCAAGTGGGGTAGCTCCTGAAAAGCCATCAATAGGTACTTTGTTTGGAAGGTCATAAATCCATACTGAATCGCCTGACATTTGTGACGGATAGGCAAAGAAGAGAAACGCACGGGCAAGCAAAGCAACATTCATGATGTTATAGCCGGTACCTCCAAATATTTCTTTACCAAAAATTACTGCAAAAGCCACTGCAAGGGCAAGCATCCAGAGTGGGATGTTAACCGGCATGATCAACGGAATCAGAATACCTGTTACCAAATATCCTTCGTTTACTTCGTGTCCGCGGATTTGAGCCGCTATAAATTCTATTCCCAGACCAACTCCATAGGAAACTACCAGAAGTGGAAGTAATTTTAGGAATCCAAAAATGAAATTGTCGATTAGGCCTCTTTCAACTCCAAATGCAAGTCCATTCTGATAGCCGATGTTCCAGCTTCCGAATAGCATGGCCGGAACCAATGCCAGAATAACTACGGTCATTGTACGTTTTAGATCAATGGCATCGTGAATGTGGACTCCCGTTTTGGAAGTGTGATTGGGCGTGAACAAGAACGTTTCGATTGCACCAAAAGTCGATCCGAGTTTGGCAAACTTACCGCCTGGACTGAAAAGCGGTTTCTTTTTATCTATATAGTTTCTGAGTGATTTCATTGATATAGTATAACTTAAATTTCTTGTTAATTACCCAGTTCTTTAATCATTACCGTTATTCCATCACGCAAAATCCGCTGAACTTCGATTTTTGAAGTACAAACATATTCGCACAAGGCAAGGTCTTCTTCAATAACTTCATAAATGCCCAATTGCTCCATTTTGTCAATGTCGTTGGCAATAATGGCTTTCAACAGAAATACGGGGAGAATGTCCATCGGGAGAACTTTTTCGTATTGGCCGGTAACCACATAAGCCCGCTCTTCTCCGTTCAGGTTCGAGTCGGCTTTGTAAACCTTTTTAGGGGTCAACCACGAAAAGTACGATCGTGAAATACTGAATTTATTTAATCGTGGCATAGCCCAACCTAAAAATTCAAAGTAGTCACCTTCAGGAATAACCGTTATTTGCTGGTCGTAAAATCCAAGATAATCATCAGTTTCAGTTCTTTTGCCAGTCAGTACATTGCCTGAAATATACCGTTCCTTAACTTCCTGCCTGGTGGCCTTTTTCAATAATTCCGAAAGGCATATTCCATGAACAACTTTAATGTATTTTGGAGCAGTGACTTCGGAACCCGTAAGTGCAATGATTTTCGAGAAATCGACCTTTCCTGTTTCAAACAGTCGGCCAATATAGATAACTTCCTGAGGATTAATGGTCCAAATTAGATAGCCCTTGTTAATCGGACAAACATGATGGATTTGAATTCCTACATTCCCTGCCGGATGCGGCCCGGAAAACTGGTTGATCACAATGTTTTTGATGCCCGAAAAGAAACCGTTGGCTTGATCAGGACGAATCCCGACCTGAATTTTACCATCGGTTAACTTGGAGAGTGCATTAATTCCAGCTTGGAAAGCTGAAGTTTGGCCTTCCAGAATGAATTCGTAATCAGGGGCAAGTGGAGCTGAATCGAATCCTGAGATGAAAATATGAAGCGGTGTGCTGTCCGGTCTGGCAACAGTTCCATATGGACGCTGCTTCAAAAAGGGCCACATTCCACTAGCTTTTAATTGTTCTTTGACTTCCTCTCGCGACAGCTTCAGCGGATCTGCCTTTGTAAATTCAACACAATCGTTTTTTCCATCAGCATTGACGACAATTTCCAGTACTTTCCTTCGTTCGCCCCTGTTGATTGCTAAAACTTCTCCACTAACAGGGGAGGTATATAAAATTTCCGGATTGGATTTGTCAAAAAATAAAGGCTCGCCAGCTTTTACTAGCTGTCCCGCCTTTACCAGAATTTTTGGCATGAGTCCGGGAAAGTCTGTTGGCTTAATAGCAACCTTGACTGCTGCGACATGAGTTCCCAAGACTTTTTCGGCATCCCCTTTCAAACGAATATTTAATCCACGCTTTAAATTGATAACCTTTGACATTGTTTTCCCTCGTATAGTTTAGGTTTTAAAAATAAATAAATTAAAATCTTTTCACAATCTTTGTTTCATAAACTTACATAAATTGAAATATTTAAATAGTTGAACCCGTTTGTTTCAATGGTATAATTTTTGACCTTTTCAGGAATAGCCGATTGACCTTTGATTAAGAACATAATTATAAACTAAGATGAACTTTAAGCGATTGTTGTTATTCTCTATCCTGAGTTTGGTTTTGGTGCTAAATTCCAAGGGTTTAGAAAAGGTTGATCAGTTTTATTATCAGAATGCTGTTTTTCGGGAGGAAATAAAGTCAGTGCAAATGTATCGTGAAGGGAGCGAACTTTCGAATCCGGTGATTGAACTTGGAAGCGATGTTAAGTTATTGCTCAAATTTGATGATTTGGCGGAAGACGTAAAGAACTATTCGTACACTGTTATTCATTGTGATGCCAATTGGAACGAGTCCTACATTCAACAGAATGAATATTTGTCTGGATTTCCTGATAATCAGATCGCCGATTATGCCATGAGTTTTAATACCACTATTAAATTTGTTAACTACCAATTGAGCATTCCCAACGAAGATTGCTCTCCAAAATACTCCGGAAATTATGCTTTAATTGTTTTTGAAGATAATAATCGTAAGAACCTGGTCCTGACTCAACGATTTTATGTTGTTGAGCCAAAAGTCAGGATTGAAGGTTTGGTGAAAAAAGCAACTTTCGATGTGTACAACGGAGAAAATCAGGAGGTTGATTTTAAGGTTGTAAACCAACAACTCAAACTCCTGAATCCAAGTGATGATATTAAAGTTGTTTTAATGCAGAACCGCAGATGGGACAATGCAATATTGAATTTGAAGCCAAATTATATTCGTGATAATGTTTTGGATTATGATTATGACAAGGAGAATGTATTCCCGGGTGGAAATGAATTTCGTTATTTCGATATACGAACCAAACGTCACAATGGAGAAAATGTAGGAATTGTAAAATTCATTCAGCCGTATTTTCATGTTACACTTCTTCCTGATGAAATCCGGAATAACTCCAAGTTTCTGTCCTATAAAGAAATGAATGGGAATTTTGTGATTCAAAGTCAGGATCGTGTCACAGATACAGATACTGAGTGTGATTATATGTTTGTACATTTCTACCTGGCAATGCCAAGCCAGTTGGTTGGTGGATCGGTAAATGTTTTTGGCGCTCTTACCGGATGGAATGCTAACAAATCGAACGAAATGAAATGGAATTATGAAGCTGCAGGATATGAATTAACACTACTTTTAAAACAAGGTTATTACAACTATCAGTATGTTTATGTTCCTGAAGGTGCTAAAAAAGCTGATTCTGTTAATTTGGAGGGAACATTTTTTATTACTGAAAATGAATATGAGATTTTTGCCTATTATCGCGATCAGTCGAGTCGCTATGACCGATTGGTAGGATTTGTAACGCTGAATTCAAGCGTAAAATAAACTCATGTTTAACGAACTATTTTGAGAGGGCTCTCTTCCCTAATGTAAGGTATAGTAAACGAGAATGTTGATCCAACTCCCGGCTTTGATTTAACCAATAATTCGCCACCAAGTAATCGTACATAGTGTTGTGCGATCGACAATCCAAGCCCAGTTCCTTCATAGGCGCGAATGGTGCGATTATCGAGTTGGTGAAAGCGTTCAAAAATTCGGTTCTGGTCTTTATCTGATATTCCAATGCCGGTATCTTTTACGAAAAATTCCAAATGATTAATTCCCATAATCCGGTATCCAAATTCAACTTCGCCTTCTTCAGTAAATTTAATTCCGTTATCGATTAGTTTCTGAAGAATGGACTGAAGCAAAATTGAATCAGTTGTTACTGCAAATTTCGGATTTGGATTTTCGCAGTTCAATTTTATCCTGATATTTTTTTTATCTTCCAGATCATAGGTAAATTCCTTATAAAGCGAAACCATCATATCGTTTACTCTACACAACGATTTTTTTACAACGAGCGTATTGCTTTCAATCTTTGATAGACTGATCATGTCGTTAATTAGCGATAATAACAATCTTCCGTTGGTAAGAATAATTTCAATGAATTTGCTTTTTTCATCGTCATCAAATTCAGGAGAACCTAACATTTTTGAAAATCCGATAATGGCATTCATCGGTGTCCGGATTTCGTGTGAAATGTTGGCAAGGAAAGCCGTCTTTAAGCGGTCGGCATCTTCAGCTTTGTTTTTAGCCTCTTCCATTTTTAGCTCTGCCATTTTCCGGGTGGTTATGTCTCGAGCCAATGAAACAACCGAATGATCATTCAATCGGGCAATTCGCATTTCAAACATGGCAGACGAA
>JBBQXI010000047.1:0-14214 GCA_038209805.1 Bacteroidales bacterium
ACCGCAACCTCCGAAGTCGAAATCATATCGATTGGTGTCTTAAAGAATTCGAAAATTTCGAATACATTTTTCAGGAAGCCATAAGCATTCAACATTCGGTACGAACGGATTTTAATGGCGGTAATCCCATCTTTTGCCGCAACAGCTTTAATTCCATGTGAACTTGATTTAGATGTAATCAAAGTCCCTGAATCACTTGGGTGCATTGTGTTTTTCAGGCGAACCGGAATGTTCTGTAATTTGGCCGGAAGCACAGTTTGCGGATGCAGGATTTTTGCTCCGAAATAAGCCAACTCAGCGGCTTCGTCAAACGACAACTGATCGATCTTTTTGGTGTTCTCCACAAAGCGCGGATCGTTGTTATGGAATCCATCGATATCAGTCCAGATCTCAACTTCTTCTGAATCGATGGCGGCGCCAATCAGTGTTGCGGTATAATCACTTCCACCACGCTGAAGGTTGTCAATGTTTCCGTCTGCATTTCGGCAGATAAAACCCTGAGTGATATAATAATCGGCAACCTCTGACTGTTCCAGAATTTTGCTGATGTTTTCCTGAATAAAATGAGAATCAGCGGCTTTATCACTATCAATTTTCATAAAATCCAACGCAGAAAGGTAGACCGTTTTGTATCCGTTTTCAAGCATCAGTTCAGCAAACAAAGCTGTTGACAGCAATTCGCCTTGTGCAACAATGGTATTTTCGCCCACTTCATTAAAATCGCCGGCGGTTAATGATTTTATCGTTTGAAAGATTCCGGAAACAAGGACCTTGCTCTTTTCCTTCTTCTCTTCTGTAGCGTATAAATCGTTGACTACCTTGTAGTACTTCTGTTCCAATTGGCTGATCACTTGTCTGGCTGCATCCTTGTTCTTCTTCTGAAGGTAGTTGGCAATTTCAACCAGTGAATTCGTCGTGCCCGACATGGCCGACAAAACGACTAATTTTTGATTTCCATCGGCAATTAACTGCATCACAGCGCGCATGTTTTCTACCGATCCTACGGAGGTTCCTCCAAATTTTAATACTTTCATAGTGAAACTTCTTATTTAAAAGGAGTTAAGTAAATATTTATAAGTCTGACAAAGATGAGAATAATTTTTGAAATCGTAAACCCGATTTACAATCTGGAAGTAATTATTGGATATTATTTAAGAATTCGTCTTTTTTGATACCAATTTCAGCCTAATTGCTTACATTTCGAAAGTTGCCGGGAATTATACCTAGTATCCTTTTTAGAACGTTCCGAATATCGAATGCTTGGCCGAATTAAAAAAAATGGTCGAATAAATATGAAATCCTTCCCGGTTTGTATTCAGTTTACGTTCCATGCTCAAAACGGGATCTCCAACAGGAATGTTTAGCAATTGTCCAATCAATTGATCGGCTTTAATGGCTTTTAGTTTTTGTTCTCCACCCCTAATTTCAATCTGGTATTGTGTGCGAAGAGTTTCGAACAGCGATTTGTTTTCGAACGAACGACTCGAAAAACGGGACAGATTAATATTTGGGATTCGGTTGATGTCGTAAAAAACTGGCTGGGCATCAACCAATCGAAGCCTTTCCATGTAAATACAGCCAGATTCTCGTTCGATCTCAGTTAGATCAAACGGAAAACGTTCGGGCCAGGGCTTAATCTGTGGCTTCTGCAGAATCTGTGTTTGCAAATATTGATTTCCAATGGCCGAAGCTGTTCCCGAAATGCTGAGAATTCCGATATCCTGAGGTGGCTTTCTTACAATGCTACCCTTTCCCTGTTTTTTCGAAATGAAACCATCATTCACCAAGGCTTCAAGCGCCTGACGAACGGTAGGTCGAGTGATGTTATGAACCGCACATAATTCATTTTCGGAAGGCAAAAGGCTTCCTTCTTCGTAAACGCCTGTTAAGATGTGTTTTCGGAGAATTTCGTAGATTTTTTTGTGCTGTGGTATTTTATTCTCTTCGGTCATAATCGAATGAATTTGAGCCAAAAGTAATAAAAAATATTAAAATTTAAAATTTAACTTGTAAATACAAGTAGAATAATATAGTTTTGATGCTTGATATGTGATAGTATTGTAATTGTTGATTTATTAGCTATTTAAGCTGAATAAATAGATGCAGTTGTGTTTACAAGTAAACTAAAGTTGTTAAAACAAATCAAATATGGCAATTCCTGTATTAATGCCTCGTCAGGGGCAATCGGTTGAGACCTGTATTTTAGGTGAATGGGTTAAAAAGAAGGGCGACACTGTGAAGGTTGGAGACATCCTTTTTTCGTATGAAACAGACAAGGCATCGTTCGAAGAAGATGCCAAAGCTGACGGTATTTTGCTCGACTTATTTTTTGCTGAAGGCGACGAAGTTCCGGTATTGGTGAACATTGCAGTTATTGGCGCAGCTGGTGAATCGGTTGACGAATTCCGTCCGGGTGGAAAAGCAACCGCTCCTGTTGCTGAAACTGCTGCTGCCGTTGAGGTGGTTGCTGAAAAAGTTGCTCCTTTGGAAGTAAAAACGGCTTCGGAATCATCAGGGAAAGTAAAAATTTCGCCTCGCGCAAAAATTCTGGCTGAAAAAGCCGGCGTTGCTTACCAGCAATTGGCCGGTTCCGGACCTGAAGGTCGTATTATTGAACGCGACATTGAAGCTGCGGCTCAGGCATTGCCAAAATTGACTCCGCTGGCTCAGGAAAAAGCCAAAGCAGAAGGTCTGAAAGTTGGCGAAACTGCTACTGGTATAGGTGGGAAAGCGGTTGCAAAAGACCTGATTTCGTACAATCCTGTATATGGCGATGATTTCGAGGTAAAAAAACTCACCAATATGCGCAAGCTGATTGCCAAAGCAATGCACACCTCGCTGCAAAATTCGGCTCAGCTCACTCACCACATGAGCGCCGATGCCCGAACCATTATGGCTTTGCGCAAAAAATACAAAAAGGCTCTTGATGCAGGACAAATAGCACAGAACATTACCATCAACGATTTGGTTTGTTTCGCGGTGATCAAAGCCTTGAAAAAATACCCTCAGGTAAATACTCATTTCATTGGCGACAGCATGCGTTGGTTCAAGAAAGTTCACCTTGGGTTGGCAGTGGATACCGATCGTGGTTTGATGGTTCCTGCGATTAAAAATGCCGACGATCTTTCGCTTGAAGGTCTTTCAGGGCAGATGCAGGCCATTGCAGGCCAATGCCGCAAAGGAAATGTCAGTCCTGAGTTGCTCGCTCCTGAAGCTGCAACATTCACCATTTCCAACCTTGGAAACTACGGTGTTGAAATGTTTACACCAGTCATCAACATTCCGCAGACAGCCATTTTGGGCGTTTGTACCATTGTTCCACGTCCAAAAGATTTGGGTGACGGAGTTTACGGATTTGTTCCAATGATTGGTTTGTCGCTGACTTACGATCATCAGGCATTGGATGGCGGCGAAGCAACGCTATTCCTGAGAGAGATTAAAGAACAAATCGAGAACCTTTCAATCTAATTTGAAATGATTGTAGAGACGCGATGCATCGCGTCTCTACGCCAAATAAACAAAATACAATGAGCAAAATATACGATTTAGCAATTATAGGCGGAGGCCCTGCTGGTTATGTCGCAGCCGAACGTGCCGGAGCCAAAGGCATGAGCGTGCTGATATTCGACATGCGATCACTGGGTGGCGTTTGCCTGAATGAAGGGTGCATCCCGACCAAAACACTTCTGAATTCGGCCAAAGTGCTTGAATATGCCGAAGAAGCCGGCAAATACGGAATCAATGTGGAAAACATTTCCATCGATTTCAAAAAAATCATGCTTCGCAAAGACAAGGTGGTTCGCAAACTGGTGGCCGGAATCGGCGCCAAAATGAAACATGCCAAAGCCGATGTGGTGATGGCCAAAGCAACCATCAAAGAAAAACGCGGAGAAGTAATCACCATCGAAGCCGATGGTCAGGATTATCAGGCAAACCGAATTCTGGTCTGCACTGGATCGGAAGCTGCAGTTCCACCCATTCCTGGATTGGATGCATCTCAGATTCTAACCAATCGAGAAATCCTTCAGCTCAAAGAAAAACCTGAAAGCCTCGTCATTATTGGTGGTGGAGTAATCGGTTCTGAATTTGCCGATTTTTTCAATGCCATGGGAACAAAAGTCACCGTTATCGAAATGCTTCCCGAGATTTTGACCGGAGTGGACGAGGAAATTGCTGCATTCGTGCGTAAAGAATTCGTCAAAAAAGGCATTGAATTCCATCTAAAAGCCCGTGTGACCAAATTGAATGGCAAAGAAGTGGTGTTCGAAAAAGACGGTCAGGAAATGAAAATTACTGGCGATCAGGTTCTGCTTTCTGTTGGACGAAAAGTCAATGTTGCCGGAATTGGTCTGGAAAACATAGGTGTTGAATTTACGCCAAAAGGTGTAAAAATCGATCAAAATTGCCGCACCAATGTACCAAATGTTTATGCTGCCGGTGACATTACCGGATTCTCTTTACTGGCTCACACCGCCAGTCGCGAAGGTGAAGTGGCCGTGAACCACATGTTGGGTCGCAAAGATGTGATGCGCTACGATGCCATTCCTGGCGTAGTTTATACTCATCCGGAGATTGCCGGAGTTGGCCTCACTGAAACTGCCGCCAAAGAAAAAGGAATTGAAGTTGAAGTGAAACAATTGCCAATGGCTTATGCCGGACGTTTCGTTGCCGAGAACGAAGGCAAAGATGGTTTCTGCAAAGTGATTGTCGGAAAAAAATATCACGAAATTCTCGGAATTCATATGGTTGGTGGAGCTTGTTCCGAAATGATATGGGGCGCCTGTGCAATCATCGAAGCACAATTGCGCGTTCAGGATGTGGAAGAAATTGTTTTTCCACACCCGACGGTGAGTGAGATCATCAAGGAAACGATCTTTCAGTTTTAACCGTTCCGGGTTCCGTGCTTCGAGTTCCGTGTTTTAACTCGCAACCCGAATCTCGCGACTCGCAACAATTCAAGAACAAAACAAATTAAAATCTAAATACGATGCCAAAAAGTCAATTTATTAATCCATCGGATGTCAGGAAAGCTGGTGAAGTTACATTTCAACCGATTCCTGTTAACCAGTACAAAAAAACAATTAGTGAAGAACTGAAAAGTAAAAACTTTACTAAAGAAGATTTAAAAAAGATTTATCACGATATGGTGGTGATCCGTGAGTTCGAAACCATGCTTCACCTGGTGAAAACAACAGGTGGATATAGTGGCGTTGAGTACAATAACCCAGGCCCGGCTCACCTTTCTGCTGGTCAGGAAGCTGCTGCAGTAGGTATGGCTTATACGTTGACTGTTGATGATTTTATCTTTGGTTCACACCGGAGTCATGGCGAAATTCTTGCCAAAGGATTACGGGCCATTGAAACACTCGACCCGAATGAGCTTGAGAAAATCATGACCGAATTCTGGGACGGAGCCACGCTTAATGTTGCTAAAAAATCATACAAAGGCAATGATACCAAAGAGTTAGGAATCCGTTTCCTGTTATATGGTGCGTTGGCTGAGATTTTTGCCCGAACAACTGGGTTCAACAAAGGATTGGGTGGAAGTATGCACACGTTCTTTACTCCATTCGGTATCTATCCGAACAACGCAATCGTTGGTGGTAGCGGAACCATTGCTGTTGGTGCTGCCCTTTACAAAAAGGTTAACCGCAAACCGGGTCTTGTTGTTGCCAACATTGGCGACGCGTCAATGGCTCGTGGTCCGGTTTGGGAAGGAATTACCTTCGCTGCGATGGATCAATTTAAACAACTTTGGGCTGATGATATGAAGGGCGGCCTTCCTGTGATTATC
Source organism: Bacteroidales bacterium (assembly GCA_038209805.1). GTDB lineage: Bacteria > Bacteroidota > Bacteroidia > Bacteroidales > Prolixibacteraceae > Aquipluma. Next base: position 5,795 of record JBBQXI010000047.1, read on the forward strand.
AATATTATGGATAATCAATATGGCATGGGTGGACAAACCAGTGGCGAAACCATGGGCTACGATGTAGCTGCCCGTATCGGTGCCGGTGTTAACCCGGAACAGATGCATGCCGAACGTGTCGATGGATACAATCCATTGGCAGTGATCGAAACTTATCGCCGTAAGAAAGATTTGATTGAGAAGAAAGAAGGACCTATCCTGGTTGACATTCTAACCTATCGTTTTAGTGGTCACTCACCTTCCGATTCGTCGTCATACCGTACTACCGAAGAAATTAAGGCTTGGGAAGAACAGGATTGTATTATTTCCTATGGTAAACAACTCATCGAAGCTGGTGTAGCTACTCAGGCTGATCTGGATTCGACATGGGACGAGGTTAAAGAAATAATGCTCGATACATTCAAATTGGCTATCAACGACGAACTTTCGCCAATTATGGATTTACACAAAAATCCGGATTTACTTGAAACGATGATGTTCTCGAATCAGTCGATTGACTCGATGTCTGATGCAAAACCAGACGTAAACCATCCAATGAGCGAGAACCCACGCGTTCAGCAAATTGCGAAAAAAGAGCGATCTACTACCGATAAAGATGGAAAACCAGTCTCGAAAATGAAACAATACCAACTTCGTGACGGTATTTTCGAAGCTATTGTTGACCGGTTCTATAAAGATGCATCATTGATTGCTTATGGTGAAGAAAACCGCGATTGGGGCGGCGCATTTGCAGTCTATCGTGGATTGACTGAAGCGCTTCCTTATCACCGTTTGTTCAACTCACCTATTGCCGAAGCAGCTATCATCGGCACTTCCATTGGTTATGCCATGTGTGGTGGTCGTGTTATTCCTGAAATCATGTATTGCGACTTCCTCGGATGTTGCGGTGACGAAATTTTCAACCAGTTGCCCAAATGGCAGGCTATGAGTGGAAATATTCTAAAAATGCCGGTTGTTGTGCGTGTTTCGGTAGGTTCGAAATATGGCGCTCAACACTCGCAGGACTGGACCTCATTGACCGCTCACATTCCTGGCTTGAAAGTTTGCTTCCCTGTAACTCCTTACGATGCAAAAGGATTAATGAACAGCGCGCTGCAAGGCACCGATCCTGTTGTGTTCTTTGAAAGTCAGCGTATTTACGAAATTGGTGAGCAGTTCCACGAAGGTGGTGTTCCTGAAGGATATTACGAAATCCCATTTGGCGAGCCGGATATCAAACGCGAAGGAAAAGATGTAACCATACTTACCATCGGCGCAACGCTTTACCGTGCATTAGATGCCGCGAAAATTCTGGAAGAAAAGTATGGCATGAGCGCCGAAGTGATCGATGCCCGTTGTTTGGTTCCATTCAACTACGAAAAAGTACTTGCATCGGTTAAAAAGACTGGACGCATTGTGATTTCGAGCGATGCAACTGCACGTGGTTCATTCCTGAACGATTTGGCCCGCAACATTACCGACCTTGCCTTCGACGATTTGGATGCACCTCCGGCAGTGCTTGGTTCACGCGACTGGATTACTCCTGCTTACGAACTTGAATATGCATTCTTCCCACAGGCCGAAAGCTTTATCGATGTTATCAACGAAAAGCTTATTCCGCTGAAAGGTCACATAGCAAAATACAACTTCACTAATGCAGAGCAGATCCGCAGGAGTAAATTGGGAGTTTAATTCGTGATAAGTGCAACAGCTCCGATGACTTCGAGTCATCGGAGCTGTAAAAAAGATAAGTGTATAAATGAAACAAGCCCTCGTTGTCCGGAATGGATGGCGGGGGCTTTGTTTTTTATCAATGTAGTATTGAAAATACAAGAAGGGTCAAATAAAATATTGATATTAAATTTTGGTTATAGAAAGAGAAATATTTATCCTGTCAATCTTTTCAGAAATTGCCCTTATTAACTCAATTGCAAGCTGAGAACTAACTTTCATATTGTTTATTAACTCATCAAGTTTAGCCAAAACATTTCTTTTTGCTCTATTTATTTCTTTTTCTATTCGTGGAAGTGAATTTACGCTATCATAATAGCCTAACATTCCATCAAGTGCCTCACTAATTCCTGCATTCATTAAGATTATCGATTTTTTAGAATCAATTAGTTCATCAATATTATCTTTATCATAGAAGTCATCAGAAATATTAATAATTGCAGATAATGCTTGGATTGCCCCAGCGTAATTTTCAAAGAAAATAGGAGTCTCCACGCCTATTCTTGAAGCATATTCGTTCATTAACTGTGCTGTTTGCATTAATGACTTTCTGAAAAGGCTGTTATTTGCGTGATTACGATATTTATTGAGGTTGTTTATTTCATCAGTTTTTTCTGTCAATCTATCTCCAATCCATTGAGTTGCGGTAGTTATATTGCAAATAGCCGTAGTTGATTCATTTAGACAATTCTCAGAAATTTCTATATAATCCAGCAATCCTAAATCATTTGTAATGACAACTGCATTTACCTCCATTACTTCCTCCTTTTTTAAGGACTTTGGTGCAACTTCCTTAAGATTGTTAATTCTTCTTGGAATATGAAGCCTCAGAAAACCTTGTAATTCTTCGATTGTGTTGTAATTCCAGTATAGTACATTTTCATCACCTAAATTATTCTTGAAATTATTTATCTTTTCTAACTCGAAAGGGTTTATATCCAGCAAACTCTTAGGTAGAGCATTCTTAAAATAGAAAAGAATTTGAATGGATTTAGGATTATTTTGGAACCTACTAAGTGCGTTGCTAAATTCTTCTTCTGTACCGGAACCTGCCACATTTGTTGGTGTTCCAAATTTTAGCCACATCAATCCAATAAATAAATCATAATCATTTCCAATATCTTGACTAATGATCTCTTGAACATGACCATTACTTGCTCCTGGTGCAGAATGTGTTTCCCATTTTAAACCTTCAATTACTATGTTGTTTTGTTGTCCAAAAGATAGGTTCAATTCCCTTATGACTTCGTCAATAGATTGCCTATCATCATTTAGGTCTGACGGAGATGCAATAAATAATTTGTATTTTGTTACTATTTCTGGCATTTTAAAATGTGTTTGTATTTAATGTTACTAACTCTTCAATAAGTAATCATTTATGTTATTTCACCTAGAGTACTAAATTATCGATTACAAAATCATACACAATAGTCAGAAAGGCTTTTATATTCAAAAAGTTATGAACAGGAAGCGAGGAGAACTGCCTTCGACAGGCTCAGGCAGCTGGTGTGCGGAGGAATCTATTTTTTTTACCTTTCCGTTCTCAGTCTTTTGCGAACAATTACTCTTATTCGGAGCGCGCTCCCTGAGCAGCATAGCGTGTCGAAGGGAGCATTGATTAACGAACCGCCTTCAACACGCTCAGGCAGCGGGCATGCTGAGTTTTTACTTATCTGAACGTTTGTGTTTGAGGCTTTTGTGAACCGGAATTGTGATTCAATGCGCCGCTCCCTGAGCGCGTAACAGTCGAAGGGAGCATCTCATAAATGAAGCGAATTCCTCATCCTTTTTTTTGTCTATAACTTTTCGCCAGCCCCGGCAAATCACCATTTCGCCCTTCGATCAATGCGATCTTTTTATCGCGACTCCAACCATGTAAGTAATGAGAAGTATTTATTGTCGTATTTTAATCGACTCACCCCAAGCCACCTTACGGTGACTTTTCCCCTCTCTCGCGAGAGAGGGGCGGAGCGAGTAAAGCGAGCTCGGGGTGAGTCGAAAAGTAGAAATGTGACATTTTATCTTTCCTATTACTTATAACAAAAGTCGACAACAAAATGGTAGGTGACATCTGCATGATTGGTGAACCAAATGCAGAAGGAGAAATTGAAATTGGCTATGGAACTTATGATGAATTTAGAAAGAATGGTTTTATGACAGAAGCAGTAGAAGGAATTATAAAATGGGCAACAGCCCAACCCAAAGTTAAATCAATATTTGCTTCGACTGAGAAAGACAACATTGCTTCGTTCTCGGTTCTAAGAAAAAACAACTTCATAAAAGTTGGAGAAACAGAGATGCTATTCAATTGGAGACTGAATTGAAGTAAAAGTGCTTCGGGTCACCCCCCCATCAGTGGTTGCGAACATTAGTATATCTTTCGATGAACTGGTTTTCATTCTAACAACATAATTAGCATCCCGCGTTCCCGAAGCTTCATAATGTGGCTAGAGAAACCTAACGGTATCAGTGATAACAAATAGTTGAAATTCATACATAATATAGAACGAGAGCGAGTAGAGTTGTCACTGAGAATAATTAATTTTGTACTTTTGAAACGAAGCACGTTCATTGCTTTGACACTTCATCACTAATACACTGCTTATTAATGTATTAATAAAATAAATAAAAAAAAACTATTCTCCTTCATTATCAGTAATTAATCATATCTGAAAAACATCATCGAATAACCGTAACACTAATTATGAAAAACATTAAAAATATCATTGTGATCTTTTGTGTATCACTTTTATCCATCGCATCATCAGCTCAAACAGCAGGAGTTAAACCTTTAACATTTGTTGCAGTAGAGCAAGGTGATGTGAATCAGTTAAAAGCCTTAGTCGATGCTGGAGCAAATGTAAATGAGATTTACGAAGGAGTCTCCTTGTTAAACAAAGCATGCGGTGGTGTTCTTAAAGTGAATAACGACATCGTTAAAATATTACTCGATTCGCCTAAAATTAATGTAAAAACAATAACCATAACAGAACCTGAGTTTGACAAAACATGGGCGACAACACCATTGGTTGCTTTGCTTAGCTCAGCCAGTTACAACTCAAAATTGGACAATGTAGTTCGGCTTATCAAAATGGGAGTTGATATCAATTATCACAGCGAGTATAATAACAAGTTTGATGCTTTAATAGTAGCGACTTTTGGAAAACAAGATGAAGAGTCAAAAGCGGTCACCATGGCTATATTAAACAATGCCAGCGCCAAATTAAACATCAATTACATGGGTAAATATGATGCTACTGCTTTAGGAAATACTGTTGATTCGCAACATGCCGAAGCCGTTGAAGCAATTTTAAAACGAGGCGCAAATGTGGAAGGAGTTGCACCCAGTGAAATGCATTTTGGGTTGATTCCTGCAACAATAGATCATGATAACTTCGTTGTTTTGGATATTCTTATGAAATATGGCGCCAATAAATATGGTCCTGATTCGAAAAGTCAGATGCCTTTAAATTCGGCTATGTTAGAGGCGAAACAGGCCAAATGGGCTGAGTATTTTATTACAAAGTACAAGGTTGATGTTAATCATCAGTGGGGTGGCAATGAACCCGCAATTATTGTCGCTGCGTCTTTCAATAATGTTGTGGGATTGAAATTGTTGGTTAAATATGGTGCAAATATTCATCTGGCAACTTCGCAAGGAATTAATGCGATACAAAAGGCAGCTCAGCACAATAGTTTAGATGCAGCTAAGTATTTAATCGAACAGAAGGCCAATCTGAAAGGATATAATTCAGTCTATTTTAATGCGATTAGTTATGCTGCTGTGGGGTATCACCTGGAAATGTTAGACCTGTTGGTGAAGAGTGGTGCCGATGTAAACGAAGTGTCGAAAGAATCTCCATGGACGGGACCATTGGCCAGATTAGCCATGGCATTTGATCCGGTCGAGAAAAAATCGCGACTTAAAACCATCAGTAAATTACTGGAATTAGGTGCAAATCCGAATGTTTTGCATGCACAGGATATGACTGCAATAATGTGTGCAGCAAAACTGGGTACGAACTATGGATGGAAAGCAGCGGTAGACAATTGTGAGGTTTTAATTAAAAGCGGAGCCAATGTGAATTTAGCCAATACAGCTGGCGAAACGGCACTTATGTTGGCTTCGGAAGCAGGAAACTTAAAACTTGTAAACTTACTTATTACTAGTGGTGCCGAGGTGAATGCGGTAAATAAAGTAAGTGATTCGGCACTTAGTTATGCCAACAGAGCATTGGCGAATAAAAGCGATATTGTTAAAGCTTTGGAGAATGCAGGTGCTAAACCGGTTGCGATTACATCTAAAACTGTTATAAAGTCGGTACCCGTTAGTTTAGTGGGCACATGGAAAGGATACCAAACAAACGATAAACTTATGATGGCGACTTTTGTGGTGAATAAAAACAACACCTATTCCTACTCTGCAGTGGGAAAAGTCAATGGTACAGCAGTATCATATAGTCATAAGGGAGAGATTGTTGCTTCTGCAGACTCGTACACTCTAAAGCCTGAAGGACAAGCCTCTGCAACCTATAGCTATAAGATAGTCAATGGTAAATTGTCGGTTAATAATGGCAAGCCTTTGGATAAAATCAAGTGATAGTTTAAGTGACTGTAAAATAAGAGTACTTCCGATTGCGCAGGAGAAAAAATTACATTAGATGACGTTGTTTCTAGTTGAGTAGAGCTGTTATCTTACCCAACAGGTTTTCGAAACTTATCTGGCATATTCAAAAAGTGTGAATTATGTAACTTTTTATCAAAATTGTATAATACAATTTAATTTCATTTATAGCACATTTACAGAACATTACAATCATAAAGCAAAACCGATGTACGAACAAAAACAATCTGGAATAAGCACTCAATCTTTAGTCAATCTTTTGGAAAGCGACGATGAGAAGGTGCGTACAAGAGCACGAAAATCATTGGTAAACACAGGGAAACAAGCTGTTCCGTCGTTGTCAGTGGTACTTGAAAATTCCAAAGTATATAAGGCGCGTTGGGAAGCAGCCAAAGCGCTTAGCGAAATAGGCGATTTGAAATCGATACCCACCTTAGTCAAAGCCTTGGAAGACCCGGAGACTGATGTCGCATGGCTGGCAGCAAAAGCTTTGGAGAAATTCAGGAAAGCTGCCTGGACTGTATTGTTGCAGGCATTAGTTGAACATGGATCAAAATCGGTATCGTTACAACATGGTGCTCACCATATTCTTCGGAAACAAAAAGTGGAAGGATACAACGATTTGTTAGATATACTGCGAACATCGCTCGAAACAGGATCAGCACCTGAAAGTATTTCACCGGCAGCCTACCACATTTTGGAGCGAATGAAGAAACACACGAGACTTAATTAATTGCTAAGTCGGAAAACTCTATCTGAGATTGAATGTTCTTTATTCCATGAAGCATGGTTTAATCCTGAAAATACAACAAATCATTGAATGATGAAAGTGGCCATTGCTTATAAAAGAGTTTTAAAGACTTTCATTTGGGTCGGCGGCGTTGTCGTGCTCTTATTCCTCATCATTGCCGGAATCATTCAAATTCCATCGATCCAAACTAAGATTGTTCAATATGTCACTTCATATGTGGACAATAAAACCCATACTAAAATTGAAATCAGTCATGTAAGTATCTCATTTCCGAAATCAGTAGTGGTTGAGGGACTTTACATGGAAGACCTCAACAAGGACACCTTAGTATATGCGGGTAAAGCGAAATTGAACATTGCACTTTTCGGGTTATTATCCAGCAAAATCAATATCAGTTCAATTGCACTGGAAGATGCGACAGTAAAGCTGCACAGCACCAAAACCGATCCGCTGTTCAATTACAATTTTCTGTTGACTGCATTCAGCGATACAACCAATCAGGCTGTCGCCGATTCTACGGCACAATCAAAATGGATATTCAGTTTAGGTGATGTAAGCCTGAAAAACATCCGATTTCGTTACAACGATGAATATACTGGAATGAATGTATCCGCAGCTCTCCAAAATTCAGAATTTAATGTCGATGGAATAGATCTGCAAAAATCGGTTTATCGCATTGATGAAATGTCAATAAAAGGGCTGATGGCGAATGTGTTGGTCAGTGCATCCCAAAACGTTCAGAAGAACCAGACCGAAAATGGTTCGCCAAAAATCTCAGCAAAAAAACTGGAACTCATAAATTCGACCATCAGTTATACTGATTCTGTTGGTTACCAGTCGGTTAATGCAGTTATCGATCATAGCGAACTGGAAGATGCTTACCTTGATTTGCAGATACAGTTGTTGTCGTCCAATGATTTAAATCTGTCAAAAAGCAAGATATCATACCACACTTTTCCTCCTGAAAACGCATTAAACACTTCAGGTACATCTTCCGGAAGCAATTGGAAAGTCACCGTGAACCGCATTGAAATGGCAGATAATACATTAACTTACCAATCAGGGAATAAGACCGTCATTCAAAATATTTTTAATCCTGATTATTGGGAATACAGTCGTATAATGCTTGAAGCAACCGAATTTCAGTATTCATCCGACCTCACCAAAGCTTCAGTTGAAAAGTTCAGCGCAACCGATCAAAACAATTTTGAAATCACCAATCTTGAGGCCGATTTCAAAATGGATCAGAATTCCATTACTGCCAATAAGCTGAAAGCAAGCACCCCCTACTCTACTCTGGATGCCGATTTCAACATCCAATATCCATCGCAGACC
>JBBQXI010000048.1:0-14098 GCA_038209805.1 Bacteroidales bacterium
CCATTCTGATGACCAGTTTTTCAACCATTCTTGGTATTTTACCACTTGCCCTCGGATTGGGTGATGGCGCACAAAGTCGTGTAGCAATGGGGGTCGCCGTAGTTGGTGGATTAACTATCTCCACGGTCCTTACTCTGTATGTTGTACCATCTATTTATCTCGTTATTTCAAGTGAAACAAAAAGTATAATCAATGAACCAAATATTTCAAATGAGGATAAAACAGCTATCGGGAATTAAACATTTTGCTTCACTGGTTTTGTTCTTATTTATCGTGAACAATTCCATCGCACAGGAAGTATATGACCTGAGTCGGTGCATCAAAACAGGACTTGAACGTAATTTTTCGTTGCTGGTTGCTCGTAACAATGAGGAAATTGCAACCAATAATTTCACTCGCGGAAATGCCGGTATGTTGCCAGTCATATCTTCGACCAACCGCTTTGGAGGTACTGTAAATACAACCAACCAAAATTACAACGATGGAAGTAAAGTTGCCTTAAACGATATTCACAATAATAGTGGTTCTTTAGGTGTAGATCTTGGAATGACTATTTTCAAGGGATTTCAGGTGAAAACTACCTATCAGAAGCTGAAAGAACAGAGTGAATTGGAGGGGTTCAATACCCAGATGTCGGTTGAAAATCTGGTCTCAATGATTGTTTCGCAGTATAATTACTATATCCAGCAACTAATTCTGAACGATAATCTGGCTTATGCTGTTTCGTTGTCTCGAGAACGTGTTCGAATCGATCGGCAACGCTATTTGCTGGGTGGTGCCTCGAAGTTGGAACTGCTGCAATCTATCGTTTATTTGAATGCCGACAGTTCCAGATTTGCACATCAAAATGAAGTGCTCCGCACTTCGCAAATTAGGCTTAACGAGCTTATGGCGGCTGACGATTTGGGTGAAAATATCAAATTGAAGGATACGCTAATACAGCTAGACCAAAAATTACTTTATGACGATCTGTTGAGTCAGACCTTACAAAACAATACAAGTTTACGAATTGCTGCTAAAAACCAGGTTATTACAGAACTCGATTCTAAAATTATAAAATCACGTTCATATCCTTATCTAACCATGTCATCTGGTTATGGGTATTCCTACAACCGCTATGGGTCGGGTACATTAGGTAATCAAAACGTGCATGGGCTAAATTATGGGTTAACGCTTGGCATTGGAATCTTCGATGGATTTAACCAGAAACGCTTGAAGAGCAATGCCCTCGTTGAAATTCAAAGCAGTAAGTTACAATACAAGGAGGTTGAGCAGGAAGTGAAAGCCGATTTACTCACCATTTATTTTGCCTATGAGAACAACTTGCGTTTGCTAAAGCTGGAAGAACAAAATCTGTCGGTAGCGCGTGAAAACCTCGAAATAGCGCTGGAAAGGTATAAGCTGGGAAGTTTGGCCGGACTTGAACTTCGTGAAGTGCAAAAGAGTCTCCTTGATGCTGAAGAACGTCTTACTTCGGTACAGTATCAAACTAAGATTGCCGAAATTTCTTTGTTTCAGATTTCCGGCAGGATAATGGAATATATCTAAGTTTTATTTAGAAATCATTGTCATACAAAGTAATAGCCTTACGTTGAGTAGGGTTATTAATTTGTTTGCCATTTATAAAATCATTTTAATATTGCGAAAAATCATCTCCCAGAAGATTTAAAGTCCTACTTTTGTGGCCTCAAGGTAATAATTAACAATTACACATGAAGCCAAAAATAGCCGCACAGTCTGGCACCTTCGAATCAAGCGATGTCATTTTTCTTATCGAACCCCGTCCTGACAATTCGGGTCGTAAGCTGGAAATATCGTCTACCGTTATGCAACAGTTTGGAGCCAATTTCAACCGGATTATTGTTGAAATGTTGGATCAATACGATATGACCGATATCCATTTGATTGCAAAAGACAAAGGAGCATTAGAGCCGACCATTAAAGCCCGCCTCGAAACGGCCATCAAGCGCTCGCTCGACGAACAGGAAGGAACATTAAAATAATCCAGCTATGACAAAAATATTTAAAAAACGTCGGTCAATGCTTTACATTCCGGGAAACAATCCTGCAATGATTCAGCAGGGTGGAGTTTATGGAGCCGACAGTATTTTGCTCGATCTGGAAGATGCTGTTGCTCTCAATCAAAAGGATGCTGCACGAACTTTAGTCCGGAATATGATTAATGTGATCGATTTTTACGACTCCGAAGTTTGCGTACGGGTGAATCACTTGAGTACGCCTTTTGGTCTGGCCGATCTCGAAGCCATTGTTCCGTTGCAGCCTTCTGCCATTCGCTATCCAAAAACTGAATCGGGTGAAGAAGTGGCTGAATTGTTGAAAATCATCGAGCAGATTGAAGACCGACACGGACTTACGCATACAAAAATGACACTTCATGCCATGATCGAGACTGCAATGGGAGTTCAGAATGTATTTGATATTGCCAGTAAGTTCGATAGGGTGGATGCCATTACAATTGGTGGACAGGATTTGACTGCCGACATGAATATTGTTTATACTCCCGACGGTGCCGGAATCGATTTTGCCCGGAAGCGGATTGTCATGGCAGCAAAAGCCAGTCATATCGATGTGATTGATACCGTTTTTCCTGATGTGAACGATGAAGAGGGCTTGCGGAAAGAAACTGAATATGCCAAAAGGATTGGATTTACCGGGAAGGCAGTGATTAATCCACGACAAATTGAAATCATCCACGACGTTTACACGCCAACCGATGAAGAAGTCCGAAAAGCTTATCGCATCGTTAAAGAATTCAAGATAAACAGTGCTGCTGGCATAGGTGTTTTTGCCATCGACGGAAAGATGATCGACGCGCCAATTGTTACCCGCGCCGAGTATATCTTGAGACTGGCGAATGTGACTGTGGGATAATTACGGCTCTAACAATAATTATAAAACAACAACCTAAAATACAATTCAATGCTAAATAGTTTAGGTAGGGAAATTCCTGAATATATTGAAGGAATCGGGAAATTGGAACCCTATCAGGGGGCGCTTACAAAACTGAGTAAAGGTTGGATGGACGAACCTACCATTCCTGCACCAAATAAGGCATATCTGCCGCATCAAAGTAAATTGTGTAATTCGCTCGAAGAAGCTATTCTGCGCAGCAACCCGCACAATGGGATGACGGTTTCGTTTCATCATCACTTGCGGAACGGCGATATTTTACTTGTTCAAACGCTTACTATTCTTCACAATATGGGAATCCGCGACATTACGCTGGCTTCCTCTTCACTCAACGAATGCCACGACCCGATTCTTCCTTATCTGGAAGATGGAACCGTTACACGGATTTATTCATCGGGTATCCGAAGCCAGTTGGGACGTGCAGTCGCAATGGGAGTGCTCGACATTCCGGTAGTTATTCATTCGCATGGAGGTCGTGTTCGCAGCATTCATACCGGGAAGATTCAGATTGACCTTACTGTTATCGCAGCTTCGGCTGCTGACTGTGAAGGAAATGCAACCGGTTCTCACGGGAAATCGGCATTTGGATCAATCGGTTATGCTGTTATTGACGCCCGGTATGCCAAACAGGTCATTGTGGTTACCGACAACCTGGTCAATTTCCCATGCATTCCACTCTCGATTTCTCAAAACTTTGTTGATCAGGTAGTGGTGGTTGACTCGATTGGCGACGCCTCGAAAATTGCAACCGGAACAACTCGTATCACTAATTCTCCAATGGATCTCCGGATTGCCAAACTGGCTGCTGATGTGATCGAACATTCCGGATTTTTTGAACCTGGGTTTGCATTTCAGGTTGGAGCTGGTGGCGCATCGCTTGCTGTGGCTAAATTCATTCGTGAAAAGATGAAGACTAAGGACATCAAAGGAAGCTTTATGCTCGGTGGTATTACTTCGTATTGCGTAGATATGTTGAATGACGGGCTTTTCGAGACCATCTTCGATGTACAGTCGTTTGATGCAACCGTTAGTAATTCGCTCCTGAATAACCGTCGCCACATTGAAATTCCGGCTGCACTTTATGCCAATCCGTTCAATTGTGGTTGTATCACCAATAAAATTGATGTGGTGGTTCTCGGAGCGCTTGAAATTGATGTTGATTTTAATGTGAACGTCATAACCGGTTCCGAAGGCAATGTGCGTGGAGCTTCAGGTGGACATTCCGATACCGCTTCAGGAGCCAACCTAACTGTTGTGGTTTGTCCTTCGTTTCGTGGACGTATCCCAATCATAAAAAAACGTGTTCACACTATCGTAACTCCCGGGGAGTCGATTCATGTGTTGGTTACTGAACGTGGGATCTGCGTAAATCCGGCATTTCCAGAACTGGAAGCGAATCTCAAGAGGGCAGGATTGAACGTTAAAGATATTCACGACCTTGAAATTGAGGTTGACAAAATAACCGGAATTCCGGCACCGCTCGAATATACTGACAAGATTGTGGGAATCGTTGAGTACCGCGATGGAACCATTATCGACGTGATTCATCAGTTGAAGGAGAAGTAATAAAGACCAGAAAAACATTTAAAGTCCATTAACAAGAAACATGTCACCCCGAATTCATTTCGGGGTCTGTCATCAAGTGTGGTGAGATCCTGAAACAAGCCTTCGACGTGAGATCAGTCGAACGCTCAGGACAACCAGACAGGTGACTTATAACAAGTTAATAAATACAATCATAGAACCACTCGAATCTATATTAAAAGCCCGCGATCAGCGGGCTTTTCTGAAAGCACAAATTGCACAGAAAGACTTGCCAAGCTTAAGTTTAAGTCTGAATGTCCCGGGTTTCCCTAAAAGTAATCCGATAGTGCGTGCTTTTTTCTACTCATGTTTGAGCGATTTGAAACTTCATTTGAAAAGTCTCAGGATCGACATTCAGGAAAACGATGTTGTAGAAATATGCGATGCTGCCGGAGATTTTTATCTGGTTCCGTTTTCAATGGATCAATTTAGCTTGACTGAAATCAAACAAATTTGTGAGGGTTTTGAAGAAAATCATCCGTTGGGAAGGTTTATTGACGTGGATTTGAATGATCAGCAGGAAAATACGGTTTCGTCAGGAAAATCGAAATTGTGCTTTTTTTGTCGTGAAAAACCAGCAATTGAGTGTCGGCGTAAAAACATACACAATGTTGAAGAACTCCGGTTATTCATGTTTTCGGAAATGGCTGTATTTCTTGGAGAACAGCGAAAAAAACAGATCATTAAGGAACTTTCTTCGTTGGCGCAACAAGCTATTCTTGCAGAGATTTCGCTAACTCCAAAGCCCGGATTGGTCGATCGGCTTAGCTCCGGAAGCCATTCGGATATGAATTATCAGATGTTTGTTGAATCCACTGAAGCTATAACATTTGGATTTGGCAAGTTGGTGCGCGAAGGTTTTGCTTTTCAGGATGACGACTTAACGAAAGCCTTGCCACGACTTCGAAACATTGGCTTGCAAATGGAATCGGCGATGTTTAAGGCTACCGGAAATGTGAATACGCAAAAAGGTGTTATCTTTTTAATGGGGCTTTCGTTGTTCGCCTGCGGAAAGTTATTCAGCCAAAGCGATCGGTTTCAGGCCGAAGAATTCCGAAGTGTCATCAAAGGAATTTGTAAAGATATGGTCAGGAATGAAATGGGTAATCCTTTAGGAAAAAGCCATGGGGAGAAAATATTTCTGAAGTATGGTTTGAGTGGAGCACGAGGTGAGGCTGAAAGCGGATTTGCTACGGTTTTTGATTTTGGGTTGCCTGAAGTCATTCACCTAAAACAGCTCAACGATGAATCTATGACTAGATGTTTGCTTGCTATTGCGGCAAATAACAACGATACGAATATCTTTTTCCGGAGTAATCCTGAAGTTTTGAGTAGGTTTAAAGCCCTTTGCCGAATTGCTTTGGTTGATTTCAACCCAACAAATTATGATGCTTTGATTGATGTTTGCAAACAGGAAAATATTTCGCCCGGAGGCTCGGCTGATTTGCTTGCAGTGACTACTTTTGTTTGGTCTGTTATTCAGGCCGACGAACAAAAGCATTTTACCTTTTAGATAGAATAAATGACATTTGAAGATACCGATTTTCGTCAGGAGACACTTGATTTGGATAATCCTTTTGATCTTAAACTGGTTAAGGATTTTCTGGCCGGACTCGGATTTGAGTTTGATCCGGCGGAGGTGGAATGCACCATGATTGTGTATAACTTGAAAGGCGATTTGGTGGGAACCGGCTCGCACATGGGGCGAATTTTGAAATATGTTGCTGTCGCCCCGACGTTTCGCGATACCACTGCTTTTGCCTTGATTGTTAGTTACATGACCGAAAAGCTCCTGAAAATTTACAAGCATACTTTTGTCTTTACACGCCCTGAGAATTCAGTTCGGTTTCGGGGATTGGGCTATACCGAGATTGCATCGGCTGAACCTCTTTTTTCGGTACTTGAATTCGGATTCGAATCGATATCAACTTACCAGGATTACCTGAAAACCTTGAAGATACCTACCGCAACCTCAAATGTGGCTGCAATGGTGGTCAATTGCAACCCATTTACGAACGGGCATAAATTCCTGATCGAAAAAGCTGCTTCCGAAAATGAAGTTGTCTATCTGTTTGTGGTAGAAGAAGATCGTTCGGCTTTTCCGTTCGCCGTTCGTTGGGAACTTATTCGTAAAGGGATTGCACATCTTCAGAATGTGGTGATGGTTCGCGGTGGAATGTACATTGTTTCTGGTGCAATTTTTCCATCCTATTTCCTTAAAAAAGAATTGGTTGGCGATGTAATGCAAAAACAGGCAGAACTGGATGTCAAAATTTTTTCCAAGTACGTTGTTCCAATTCTGGGAATTAAAAAGCGCTACGTTGGAACGGAAAATTATTGCAAGGTTACCGGTGCATACAATCTGGCGATGAAATCAATACTTCCATCTTTTGGCGTTGAGGTTGTTGAAATCACTCGAAAAGCTGTGGGCTCGGGAGTTGATCACTTACCTGATTATATTAGCGCTTCCAAAGTTCGCAAGGCCATTAAACACGATAAATTGCCGGAAATCATTGATTTTCTTCCTGACTCAACCCGCGATTTCCTATTTTCAGACGAATCGCTTGAAATACGTCAGAAAATAAAGGTAAGTACCGGAAGGCATTAATGCCCCGACAACAACCAAATGGTATCTCGTCATGCCGAACTTATTTCGGCATCTCTATTTTATGAGACCCTGAAACAAGCCTTCGACGTGAGCTCAGTCGAACGTTCAGGGTGACTTAACCTAGGCTGTTTAGGGTAGGCACAATACTATACTTAATCGAAATCAATAATCCGAATTCCTTCCAGTAGCTTTAATGAGTTCTTTTAGTAAATTGTTGAATTCATCGGCTTTTTTCAAATCTTCAATGCTTTGTTTCATTCGGAAACGCCATTTGTGGCGCACATTGCTCGGGTAATTTATCTGCTCCGCCTGAGTTTTCTCCCATCTGAATTTGCTGTCCATGGCTATTAAATCCTGAATGGGAATAGTTACCCACATCGCTGGTGAATAAAGGTGCTGGGTAATAATCTGCTGACAAATCCATGGCTCCGCAAAGTAAGGAGCAAGCCCTGCATTTCCCAGTTCAAGGTTATGAAACTGCTGTGTCTTTTCACGGTCTTCTTCCCACCATCCGCGGATGGTCGACATGTCGTGGGTTGAGGTGGTGCAAACCGATAAATAAGGAGCATCGGCCGGATGGGCAAATCTGATTTTTGGGTTTTTCGGCATCCGTTGAATTTCCAGACTCAAAATACCCAATTCCGACATGGCTTTTGGCACACAATCCGGTATCATTCCCAAATCTTCACCACAAACCAACATATTGCCAACTGCAACAATTACTGGCAGTTTTTCCATCCCTTTTCGATACCAGAAATTCTCGTGTCGTTTGTAAAAGTAATCGACGTAAAGAGAGTTTAGCTGTTCTTTCGTCCAGTCGTCTAATTCGGCATACGAGCTGGTTTTTTGCAGCGAAATGCGCGGGTGCCATTGATCTTCTCCCGTCGAGACAAATAAAACATTGGCTACCAGATCAAAAAGTCCATCCCTGATTTTACGGCTTTGGTCGTCCAAATCCTCTTCTTCAATGTTCTTCAGGAAATGCTGATTGATTTTTTGTTGGGTGCAAAATTCGTCTTTCAATTTATAATGTCCGTGTCCCAAATCGTCCAGAAATTCATGAATAACTGTTTCTGTCGATTCGCTAAATAAAGATTTTAAAAGATGATGACGAATGTATGGTTTCAAAAATCGCTCGTGATTAAAATACAATCCATAATGCCCAATTTCCTTTGTCGACATGGGTAGTGCTGGGTTGAAGTGGCCTAGCAAAGCTTCAATGGCATCGGTAGGTACTTCCCAAATCCGAAAAAATCCCAGAATATGGTCAATCCGGTAAGTGTCAAAATAATCCGTCATTTTTTGCATTCGTTTGATCCACCATTGGTAGCCATCTTTGGACATTTCTTCCCAGTTGTAGGTCGGGAAACCCCAGTTTTGTCCCTTCACGGCAAAATCATCGGGAGGTGCACCGGCTTGCGCATCCAGGTTGAATATTTGAGGTTCAGTCCAGGCTTCCACGCTGTTCGGACTAATACCGATCGGAATATCACCTTTCAGGATAATTCCATTTTTTCGGGCATAGTTGGCAGCTTCCTTAAGCTGTTTGTCCAGATGATATTGAATGAAATAATGTACCGCAATATCTTCCCATGCATACGATTTGGGCGAACACAGTTTTTCGATTTTTGCCGAATTGTAGATACTGTACTCGCCCCAATTCCTGAAATCGGGCGATTTGTATTTGTCTCGCAGGTAAACAAACGCGGCATATGGAATCAGCCATTCTTTATTGGCCTTGAAAAATTGCTTGAATTCATTCGATTTAAACAATTTGGCGCCATCCTGATCGAAAATGAGTTTGTAATAACGCGATTTGTGTCGAAGTACTTCCGGATAATCAACTTCTGTTTTTTGATTGAGTGATTTTTGTAGGCCGGCAAATTCAGTCGTGAGCGTTTCATCATTCAATGGTCCAATATTATCCAGATTCAGGTAAATCGGATGAAGAGCCATCACCGAAATCGATTTGTATGGATACGAATCGAGCCAGTTGTGCGAGGCAATGGTTTCGTTTACCGGAAGAATCTGCACCATCTTAAGTCCGGTTTGTTTGGCCCAGTCAATAAAATCGAACAGGTCATTAAATTCACCCACCCCAAAACTGTTTTCACTGCGGAGAGAAAATACAGGGACACTTACGCCAGCCCCTTTCCACAATCCCAAAGGAAAACGGAAATGAGAATCAGTTTTCATATAAATAAAGGACGACTTGGTCTTTGTAATTTCGAGCAGTTGTCGGTCGTGCCCTTCTTCTATGCTGACTACTTCCTTTTTATCGATGTCCCAAATTCCATATTTGTATTGAAGCGGGAATTTCAGGTTGGCAGCATTCAATTGTCCGGTCCAGAACGGAAAGTCGTTGCCACATTCCAGAATGAAAGCCTTTTTTCGATCCCAATTTCCTAACTGATCCTGATTTCCTAAAATGCAAACCTTGTATCCGGAAGTAATTCGGGGAACTTCAATTTTAAACTGAAGAATTTGATCTGCCTCAATTTCCGGAACAGATTTTTGGTTGATTCCCGGTTTCATAATAACCTTTGAAAATGAAGAAGTAAACAGCGCCTTTTCTTCTGCTGGCGGATTGCGCCACAGGTCGTCGACTACCAATTCTTTAATTGCCTCATTTTTTATGTCAATGAAATGATTGTTGCCCCATTCCCATACTTCGTAACCCGAATCAGCTTTCATCAGGTATTTATATTCGATCCGACCCGATTTCTGATTTGTTTTTATTGAAATGTTCCAAAATCCATTTCCTTGATAAATCATTTTTTGAGCCTGACTCACATCCCACTGCCCGAATAACCTGGATGAACCAGAAATGTATATCTCTTGTCCGGGGATGGTTTGATAATGAATGGTTAATGTAATTTTCATAATCGCAGTATTTGTTGTGATTCAACTCATGTGAGTGCTAAAGGTGTTTTGCAGTGAAAAGGTACAAAAAATTAAGTCGTTGATTTCATTCCAATCCTGAATTATTCTCCAGCACCCGAAAATAAACTTATTGACTGTTTAAATTTTATGAAATGGTTCCGTTAGGAACCAAAGGTCGGTAGAATAGATGCAGAAATCCCAGTCTTTTGTCCCGCACGGGACAATCCTTGTGATGGATTTCAATGTTTCTACCGACCTATTTTCCCTTCGGGAAATTTTAAACAGTTCCTTGGAAATAAATTGATCCATTAAGTTCTGAGAGCCCCAAAGTTTCTCCAAACTTTTTTCTTTTTCATTACATTTGTCGCACTGATTCTAAAACCAACCAATGAACAAAATTATTTCCATTATTTCCGGAGCCTTACTGCTTTTTGCAGCCTGCACCGCACCTTCAACCAAAAAGGTTCAGGAAGATCGCCTGACTGATTTCGTCGATCCTTTTATTGGAACGGGTTTCCACGGACATACCTATCCGGGAGCTGCCTACCCGTTCGGACAAATTCAACTGAGTCCTGATAATGGAACTCAGGGCTGGGACTGGTGTTCCGGTTATCATTATTCCGATAGCATTGTGGCTGGCTTCAGTCATTTGCATTTGAGCGGAACTGGGATTGGCGATTTGGCCGATATTTCTTTTCTGCCAGTTACTTCCGAAGTTACTTTTCAGAAAAATGAAAAAAATACTGATTTTGTTACCCGCTATGCCGGTAAATACAGTCACAGTCAGGAAACTGCAAAGCCTGGTTATTACGCAGTGACACTAAAAAATAATGGCGTAAAAGCTGAGTTTACAGTAGCCGAACGTGCTGGTTTGCACCGCTATTCGTTTCCTGAAGGTGGCGAAAGCAACCTGATTGTTAATCTTGGATTTGCTATCAATTGGGACAAGCCGTATCAGACTTCGCTGAGAGTTGTTGACGACAAGTTGGTAACCGGTGTTCGTCTGTCGAATGGTTGGGCAAAAGATCAGCATGTATATTTTGCAGTTCGTTTCTCATCGCCAATCACCAAGTCGGTTATCGAAAATGTTGGTGGCGAAGCTGGTGCTGTGGGCGTTTTCAGTTTTGGCGAAAAACAAGTATTAGCTAAAGTGGGTGTTTCTTCGGTAAGTGTTGAAAACGCTATTGCCAATCTGGATGGCTCGTTGGCCGGATGGGATTTTGAAGCCACAGCCAAAGCTGCTTCGGATGCCTGGGAAAAAGAACTGGCGAAAATCAGAATCCAGTCGAACGACAAAGATCAGAAAACCATTTTCTATACCTCGTTGTACCACACCATGGTTGCTCCTGCCTTGTTTTCCGATTCCAATGGTGAATTCAAGGGCATCAATGGCGACACTCAAAAAACTGACGGTTACAACCGCTATACCGTATTCTCTTTGTGGGATACTTACCGGGCGCTGCATCCGCTGTTTACGCTGACTCAACAGTCACGCGTGAACGACATGGTCAAAACGATGCTCGATCATTACAAACAGACCGGTGTTTTACCTGTTTGGGAACTCGAAGGCAACGAAACCTGGTGTATGGTGGGCAATCATTCCATTTCGGTTATTGCTGAAGCTATCCTGAAAGGAATTGGAGATTTCGATCAGCAACTGGCTTTCGAAGCCATGAAAGCAACATCTATGGCCGATCGCGATGGAATGGGCTTTTACGATAAACTGGGTTACATGCCAGCCGATAAGATTCAGCAATCGGTGGCTAAATCAGAAGAAGTGGCCATCGACGACTGGGCTGTGGCTGCTGTTGCCCAGAAATTGGGGAAAACCGAAGATGCTGCTTATTTTGCCAAGCGCGCACTCAACTACAAAAACTATTTCGATAAAGAAACCGGTTTTATGCGTGGGAAACTGAGCAATGGACAGTGGACAACCCCATTCGATCCGGCTTTCTCGAAACACGAAGGAAGTGATTATACTGAAGGAAATGCATGGCAATATCTGTGGTTGGCTCCGCAGGATGTAAACGGATTGATCGAGTTGCTTGGCGGCAAAGATGCATTTGCCGATAAACTTGACCAACTTTTCGTGGTTGCTGAAGGTGTAAAAGGCGCGGAAGCTTCTCCTGACATTTCAGGATTGATTGGAAGTTATGCACATGGCAACGAACCTGGTCATCACACGACCTTCCTGTTCAATTATGCCGGACGTGCATGGCGCACTCAGGAGCTGAACCGCCAGATTCAGGAAACGATGTACACCACCAAACCTGACGGTTTATGCGGAAACGAAGATTGCGGACAAATGTCGGCCTGGTATGTTTTCAGTGCGATGGGTTTCTATCCGGTGAATCCTTCGGAATTGAAATACCAGTTTGGTTCGCCAATCGTTCAGGAAGCCCAGATTGAAGTTGCTCCGGGTAAATTCTTTACCATGGAAGCTCCGTTGGCTTCGAAAGAAAATAAATACATTCAGGAAGTAAAACTGAATGGACAGACTTTGGATCGCTCTTTCATTACCCATCAGGAAATTATGGATGGCGGAAGACTCGAATTTACGATGGGAGCTCAGCCAAATAAAGAGTTGTTCAAGTAGCCGGTGTTTGCAGATGTAGTATAGAATACAACGTCATCCCGAACTTGTTTCGGGATCTAATGATAAAAACAGAAGATGCTGAAGTAAATTCGGCATGACGAGCACCCGAAACTCAAAAAGTGTGGGTGACGATTTTTAGCATCAGCAGCCACATTGAAGGTCATCCGTTTTAAAGTGGGTGACCTTTTTTATTGAGACAGCCAGACGTATGCCTTTATTAATTACTGAACATATTGGATTTGAAGTTTGGTTAACGTAAATTTGAAAAGACAATTTTGATAACTCAACAACTCGAAACACGATAAAAGAAAAATTACAACCATTGTTGTTACACAATAGTTACCGACAAGCTGAATAAAAGACAAAACTTAGATTTAAATGAAAAAAGAAATCTGGATTATATTAGTTGTACTTGTAATGATTCTCATCTTCATATTACCCTTTCAACTGGCAAATGATCAGCAAAAAGCAATATCTATAAGTACTGGGCTGATAAGTGGGATTTGTTCCCTTATTACTTTGGTTATAGCATTTCTGTTATTTGACAAGTACGGGCTAAAAAAAGATTTTGTAAAAACACAAACTGAGATTGTATTAGCACAATTGGAAGCAATCAGAACTACTAGATTTTTGATTCTGGCTAAGGATAAAAGCTTTCTGCAATTTTATCCAACAAAATATCGTCTAGATAGTTATGAACGGTTTTATTCTGAGAAACTCATTTTTAATAGAAAATATTGGGAGTATACAAATCAAGTTTTTCGATTTTCATCTTCAATCTATATGCCTAAAGAAATTGCGTCAAGAATTGATAAACTTAAACCATCCCTTATGGAACATATCTCTGCGACAGAAATGGATTTTTATTCCAAAGTAACATTCTGGGGGGAAGATGAGACGGATTCAATATATGGCAGAGTAAATGGAGAAGATATCACGTTTCAAGAATTTTACACCAATTGGTTGGATATACTTGGCGAAATCAATAAATGGTTGAAAGATAAAATCTCAATTGACGAATTAAATGTTGAATCATAAAAAAGCTAGTTGGTAACATTTTGCAAATTGCATTGCGGGGTTCGTGCGGTGAGTTGTCTCTGCTCCTTTCTTGACGGTCATCCGAAAGACCGGGAAATCCGCAATTTTGGAAATCAATGACATCTTACAAGTTGCCTTAAAAAGTGGGGGGGTGACTTTAAGTCACCCCCCTCACTAAAAAGAAGTATTTATTTCGCCGGAATATTCTTTAGTGTTTCAACCAAAAAGTCCCAGAATTTGATGACCGATTCGATGTTTACTTTTTCGTCGGGGGAGTGAGGGAAGCGGATGGTTGGTCCAAATGAAATCATATCCCAATTCGAATAAGTTCCGCCCAAAATGCCACATTCCAGTCCGGCGTGAATTGCTTTAATTTCAGGAATACGTCCGAATTTGTCATTGTAAACCTGAAGCATAGTTTTCAGGATAGGCGATTCCATGTTTGGTTTCCATCCAGG
>JBBQXI010000049.1:0-14021 GCA_038209805.1 Bacteroidales bacterium
GGCAGCATATTTCAATTGACGAAACCGACCTGCCTGTATCATCCGTTTATCTGGATTCGCTCAAAAATCGCGGATTGGAGATTGTGCATACCTCAAAATGGCTGAACGGTGCAACAGTCAGAACTGCCGATACAACCCTGATCAAAAAAATTGCCACTCTCCCTTTTGTTACTTTGGTTCAGCTCACCAAGCCTGCCAATGTTCTGAAGTCGATCAGCAATAAATTTAGTAACGAGATTATGAATACCGATTATGATACGGCGAAATACGGGAATGCGATTACCCAACTCACTCAGTTAAATGGCCAGTATCTTCACCGTCAGGGGTTTCGTGGAAAAGGTATTCAAATTGCAATTCTGGACGCAGGTTTCCTGAATGCCAACACCATTACAGCATTCGACAGTTTACGAAATTCGAATCGGATACTTGGAACGCGCGATTTTGTAGATCCAAAGTCTGACATTTATAAGCAAAACTACCACGGAATGAGTGTACTTTCATGCATGGGTGGCAATATCCCCGGAAGTTTGATTGGCACTGCTCCTGATGCCTCATTTTACCTGATTCGCTCCGAAGATGTAGCTACTGAATATTTGATCGAAGAAGACAATTGGGTTGCTGCTGCCGAATATGCTGACAGTTTGGGAGTCGATGTTATCAATTCATCTCTGGGGTACTCTCAATTTAATGATTCACTGATGAATCACTCCTCTGCTGACTTAAATGGAAAGACAACTCGAGTGACTCAAGGTGCAAACATGGCTTTTCAGAAGGGGATTCTGGTTTTTAGCAGTGCCGGAAACGAAGCGAATAATTCATGGAAACGGATTATCTCACCCTCCGACGGTGAAAACGTGATTGCCGTGGCAGCTGTTGACAGAAACGGACTTCGGGCAAGTTTCAGCTCGGTTGGCCCAGCTTTTGGCGGAGCAGTAAAACCCAATGTGGCAGCCATGGGCTCGGGCACAACGCTGGCACTCAGCAATGGTACAATCGGATATGCAAGCGGCACATCTTTTTCATCGCCAGTTTTAGCCGGAATGGGTGCTTGCCTTTTGCAAGCCAACCCATATGCAGGCGCTAAAATGGCAAAATTGGCCATTGAGCAATCTGCTAATCAATACGACAAACCAGATTCATTACTTGGATTTGGAATTCCTGATTTTGAAAAAGCCGACAAATACTTGAAAGTAAACAGTGCTACCCAGTTGAAGATGGAAAGATCTTGGGCCGTTTCTCCCAACCCGTTTTCTGAATCGATTATTCTTCGAAATCTTAACAATGCGGTTGATGAAACCTATTTAATAAGCATTTACAATCTTCAAGGGATTTGTCTTTGGCATTCGTCTTTCAAGTCTGAAGAAACCATTATCCTGAAGAATCTTGCTAACTTGCCTCAGGGATTTTTAATCCTGAATATTCATTCCGGAGAAAAGGAAGAACGGATAAAGCTGATGAAAGTAGCGCAATAAAAAGTCATCAGTGTTCAGTCGCAGTTAGCATAGAAAAGTCGGGAGACCGGAGTCAGGAGACCGAAGATTGGCGAACCGCTCCCTGAGCGCGAAGCAGTCGAAGGGAGATTTAGCACCCCTTACTTGAAATTTGGAACTTGAAACTTGGAACTTATTTATGAACGATCAGCAACTTTCTCTCTTTGAATTACAGCGACAGGTAAAAGGTAGTCTGGACGACACTTTTTCGATGCCGGTTTGGGTGAAAGCCGAAATCAGTGAGATGACCGTGAACAGAAGTGGACACTGTTACCTCGATTTGATTGAGACTGAACAGGGAACCGACACGGTGATTGCCCGGTGCCGAGCTACTATCTGGTCGTACACTTTTCGGATGCTAAAACCTTATTTCGAAACTACATCCGGACAAACTTTTACTGAAGGACTGAAAGTGTTGCTGCATGCCAAAGTTGAATACCACGAAGTATTTGGATTTAGCCTGAATATTCGAGACATCGATCCGGTTTATACCTTAGGCGATTTGGCCCGTCAACGTCGCGAAATTATCAAAAGGCTTCAGGAAGATGGAGTTTTTGAGATGAATAAGGAACTTGAATTACCTTTGGTAACTCAACGGATAGCCATCATCTCCTCTCCCACTGCTGCAGGATTGCAGGATTTTATGGATCAGTTGCACAACAACCCACATCAGTTTGTTTTTTACACCAAGCTGTTTCCGGCGGTGATGCAAGGCAACGAAGCTCCAAGAAGTATCACCAATGCGTTGGATAAGATTTTCGAATATGAGGAAATGTTTGACGCAGTGGTCATTATCCGTGGTGGTGGTGCTCAGATTGATCTGGCTTGTTTCGATCAATACGAACTGGCATTCAACGTGGCGCAATTCCCGCTTCCGGTCATTACCGGAATTGGCCACGACAAAGATGATACGGTAATTGACATGGTGGCTCATACCCGCATGAAAACACCCACCGCCGTGGCCGAATTCCTCATTTCGGGAGCTTTGCAGTTTTCGCAACAATTAAATGAATTGGAAAACCACTTTATAGAACTGGTGAACGAGCAGCTCGACGAGAATAAAAACAGGCTGAACGATGCTGCTGATCACCTAAATCAACTGGTGAATGAAATGATTGTGACTCAGCAGAACAGGCTGAAGATAGCGCAAATTCAACTTGCAAACCGAACCGAAGCATTTCTGAAAGGGCAACAATCGGAATTGAAACAACTAACCATTGGAGCAAAGAATAAAACCAACCGCTTTGTTACCCGCCAGAATCATTTGCTGGATCAATCAGGAAATAAGCTGAACTTTGTTTTTCGCGAACAGATGCTGAAGAGCAAAAATCAACTGAATCAATTTCAAAGCCTAACTAAAATCCGTAGTATTGAAATCTTTCGGACTGAAAAGAAAAATCTTAACTCCATTCAGGAAAAACTACGTTTGGTCGATCCTCAAAACATTCTGAAACGAGGGTATTCGCTGACGATGATGGACGGGAAAGTTGTAAAATCTGTCGGGCAGCTAAAAAAAGGCGTCATAATTGAAACCAGACTGAGCGATGGAACAGTGGAAAGCAAGGTTGAAAAAATATCAAATATCGAACAAGAAAATAAGAAATAATAAAATCAAATTCATTCATAGGAGCGTCTTTGCGAACGAAGTGAGGCAATCCATTGTTTAAAGAGATTGCCCCGTTCCTTGCGTCACTCGCAATGACGCATTATCTCGAAACTTGAAACTAAAAAAATATGGCAACGAAAAAAGTAACTTACAAAGAGGCAATTACAGAAATAGAAGATATTCTGGAAAAGATTGAAAGTGAAGAACTGGATGTGGATGAATTGGCAGAACAGGTAACCCGGGTTTCGGCGCTAATTACCATCTGCAAAGACAAACTGCACAAAACGGAAGAAGAAGTTGAGAAGATATTGAAGACTATGAATCAGTAAAACATTGACATTCATGCCCGTAACACAAATGTGACGGCAAAGGATATTGCAAATCTGTTGATCAAAGCTCTATCCTTTGCCGTTTGGCTTTAGCCGACGGATATTAATGTCCGGCTAAAACTTTATATCCAGTCCAGCCATAAAATTGATACCAGCCTGAGGAAAGTATCCGTCCATTGCCCAGCGCCGTCCTTCGTAAACATAGGAATAAACCCAGGCATTGTTCTCGTATTGGGTATCGAACAAATTGTTCACCATCAGGTGTAAGTTGAATTCCTTAGCGAATTTCTGAGGAACGCGATAAATGAATTTCAGATTATTCAACAGGTAGCCATTCAGCTTCCTGCCGTTGCTCGATGTATTGTCGATGTATTGTTTGCTTACCGAATACGACTGCAAGCTGATATTCAAACCTTTTGCCGCTATCCAGCTTAACTGACTATTGGCGATAATCTCAGGAGAAAATGCCAAATCGGTAGTTCCCAGTTTGGTCGCGATTTGCCCGCCATTGTCCCAATCGTCAACATAATCGGTAAAGTCTTTGATTTTATTTTTGCTGAGTGTCAAATTCACATCCCATTTCAATTTTGTGGTGAGTTTCACTCCAGCCATCAGTTCCAATCCGGCACGGTAACTATTGTCAACATTAGTCATGATTGGCGCTCCAACATCGTTGATTTCACCGGTCAGGATAAGCTGATTTTGGTACGACATAAAATAGGCGTTAACACCCAAAGCAAGGCGAGAAGTGTTGTATTTGTAACCCAATTCAAAGTCGTTTAACGTTTCGAAAGTTGGCTGTTTGCCCTTTGGGTCAGCATCCACATAATTATCGCGGTTGGGTTCGCGATTGGCGCGGGCAAAATTGATATATAGGTTTTGCTTTTCGCTTAACTGATAATAAAGACCAACCTTTGGATTAAAAAATTCGAAGTTATGCTTTTGGGTCAGGTCGCGCAAATCATCGTCCAGTCCAGTGATGGAGTAATCAATTTTGCGGTACTGAAAATCAGCAAATAAGTTTAGGTTTTCAGTCAGTTCGTAATTATACTTGGCGTAAAGGTTAAAGTCTTTTTTCAATCCGTTTCCACGATACCATTCATGATTTATTTCCGAGTCGCCAGCATTGCGCGCCCAAATCACTTGTCCAAAATGATTACCATCATACACATTATAGCCACCACCAAAGGTAAAATCGCTGGTTCCCTGTTTCCGATTTACCGAAAATGTCATTCCATAGAAGTCATTACCAAGCCATTTCCGGCGAATTAAATCCGATTTTTTGATGGTCTCTTCGCCAACTACGGGTGGAGTTATCAGGTAATCAGCCAGTTTCTGATTGTCTTTATATTCCTCGTAATAACCATTTCCCTTCGTATAAAATCCACTGGCATTCAGGCTAAACTCCGGGCTAAACTGATGAGAATACAACAATTGATAATGATCTTGCTGGTAATAATCGACTTGATTGGGGTAAGTGTAAAGATTGTAGGTGCGGTTATTCGAACTGATCATTTCGTCGACCTGCTTTTGTGAATACAAATAATGGTCGGCATATCGCTGCATCCCTGCCAAATCGTTGTTCAAACGTACCGAAGGCACACCATTCCAGGCCTGATAAGTATCTTCCAATCCTGAAAACACATTCAATTTCAAGATTGTTTTGTCGGTAAAATATCCTCCGGAAACAAAAAATGATTTCAGGTCGGAAGAAGCTCGGTCGATAAAACCATCGGAACTGACTTTTGACAAACGGGCATCGAATGTAAATTTTCCTTTGATCAAGCCAGTACCAACACCAACCGAATTTTTCACAGTTCCGAACGATCCGGCAGATGTACTATATTCCGCAAAAGCGTCTTTATTAATGGTTGTAGTCTGTAAATTGATCGTGGCTCCAAATGCTGCTGCGCCGTTAGTTGAAGTTCCGACACCGCGCTGTACCTGAATATTATCAGTCGAAGAAGCCAAATCAGGAATATCGACCCACCAGGTTCCGTGCGATTCGGCATCGTTCATCGGGATGCCATTCACCGTCACATTAATCCGGTTCAGGTCTGTTCCCCGTATCCTGAAATTGGTGTAACCCACGCCTGTTCCCGCATCCGACGTAGTCACAAAAGAAGGAGTCAGACCCAACAAATAAGGAATGTCTTGTCCCATATTGTTATTCCTGATTTCCGATTTTTCGACAGTTGTAAAAGCTACCGGAGTTTTTTCTTTTACTCGTGTAGCCGATACCAACACTTCTTCAGCCAGAATATGGTCATCCTTCAAAACAACATCGAGGGTGAGGTCACCGGTTAATTTTACTTCCTGGTTTTGTTTTTCGTATCCAATAAATGATACCGTCAACTGATACACTCCAGCCTTCAGGTTTTTAAACTGAAAAGCGCCATTTACATCGGTAGTTGTTCCATTAAAACCGTTCGAGATCATCAGGTTGGCTCCAACCAAACGTTCGCCTGTTTCAGTTTTCACAGTCCCTTTCAGTGTAAATTGGGCAAATCCCCAAAATACAATACACTGCAAAAGCAATGTCAAATAAATCCGTTTCATTCTTGTTTTTTAAAATGGTTAATAAATAACCAATGAGGCAAGTAATTCCCTTTCGCCATCCCTTCGCCAGCATTACCTGTATCAGGTTCGGTGGGTGTGATCTCAGCCTGTAATTACCCCGACTTTCGTCAGGAAGGCACCCCATTGCGTAAATTGATGCGGCAAATGTAGGATTTTTAATGAACGCCATCCAAATTTTTCTGAGAAAAAGTGTTCCTAGTCTTTTTCTTTAATGGAGATAGAACTTGCATAAAAAGTCATTAATTCAGTCATCCTGAACTTGTTTCAGGAACTCAATGCATTCGATATTAGATCCCGAAATAAATTCGGGATGACCCAATCTTTAATTATTGTGAATTTTCATAAATGTCATTTACCTTTTCCTGAAAAATTGTCATTCAGGATTATTATGAATGTGAAATTTTGACATCAACAATGACTTTATGACACTATTAATCAATCATATAGCCAATGGCATTCAGTTTGAAAATGATCATACGAAAACAACAAAAAACAATCATGTATAATTAAAAATGGAGGGATTAAACTATGTTACCAGTATTTAAAACCAGAAGCTTACCGGGTTTATTCGATGAATTCTTTAACGGAAACTTACTTCCAAACTATCTTGAAGAAGGAGTCTGGAAATCGACTCCGGCTGTAAATATTTACGAAACCAACGAAAAGTTTGAGATAGAAATTGCAGCTCCCGGCCTTGAAAAAGAAGATTTCAAAATTGATCTGAAAAACGACTATCTGTTGGTTTATTCGGAAAAGAAAGACCAAAAAGAAGAAAAGGAAAAAGGGAAAGTCGTTCGTTCTGAGTTCAGATATTCTTCGTTCCAGCGTTCGTTTGCTTTGCCAAAAGACATTGATGCCACAGCCATACAGGCAACTCACAAAAATGGAGTGTTGGTTATCGAACTTCCGAAGAAAGTGGAGCAAAAAGACAGCTTAGTACGACAGATCGAAATTCAATAAGTTCTGAATGGCTATTGTTTATTTGGGATTGTACCTTCAAAGTGCAATCCTTTTTTATTTTTAGAGCGCCTTTTTCGAGAAACTCAGTGGTAGCAAACTTTCCACACCATTCAGTACCAGAATAGAATCCTGCCCGTCGAGAATAATACGGATTGGAGTTTTAAACCGCACCTCAGTTTCGGCCAGTGCCTGCCGACACGAACCACATGGTTTTACCGGCTCGTTTACCAAAACGCCATTTTTAGCAGCTGAAATGGCAATTGTTTTAACTGCCGAATCGGAATAATTTGCGTTGGCATAAAATAAAGCAACCCGCTCGGCACACAATCCCGAAGGATAAGCCGAATTTTCCTGATTATTCCCAGTAACAGTTATTCCATTTTCAAGCGAAACCGCAGCTCCAACATGGAATCCAGAATAGGGTGCGTAAGCCTGTCCTGTAATTCGCCTGGCTTCCATTAACAAATTCTGATCGTTTAAAGGTAATTCATCAATATTTGCAAACTCATGTACTACAATTTTGATTTCGGTCGTTTTCATTACTGAACAGTTTTGTTCAAATGTACATTAATACTTGTTATTTGACAATGATCCATACTTGCAACATTTTGTTATTTTTGCGAAGACTCAAACGGAAGTTATGATTAAATATATTCTACTCGTTATCTCATTTTTCATTTTTATCTCTGGGTTTGCTCAACAAAATCAGACGAGCCGTGAGGCATACATTCAAAAATATTATCCGTTGGCTATTTCTGAAATGGAACGAAGCGGAATCCCAGCCAGCATCACACTTGCTCAAGGTTGTTGGGAATCGCAAAATGGGAATAGTGTCCTTGCAACTGAAGGGAACAATCATTTTGGTATTAAGTGCAAAAGTGAATGGAGAGGTAAAAAAATATATCACGATGATGATGCAAAAGGTGAGTGTTTCCGCAAATATGCTCATGCAGAGGCATCCTATGTCGATCATTCTAACTTCCTCATGGCAGGAAGCCGGTACAGTTTTCTTTTTCAACTCGATCCGAAAGATTATGCGGGTTGGGCTCGTGGCTTGAAACGAGCTGGTTATGCTACGGATCCAACTTATGCAGAGCGGTTGATTAAAATTATTGAAGATTTTAAGCTCTATGTTTATGATGAATATGGCGACAACCGTCAATTAGCCTCCATTAAACAAGAAGAAGAAAAGACAACACATGCTAAAGCATTAAGGCCATCACCACCTACGAAAAAGAATACTACTCATAAAATTGAAATGAGAAACGGCCTACGAACCGTTGTAGTTTTAGAAGGTGATACCTACCAAAGCCTTACGAAATTTTTAAAACTAAAAGACTGGCAATTATACACATATAACGATTTCGGCAAAGGTAGACAACCAAGGCCAAACGAAATTCTTTACATTCAGGCTAAATACAGAAAAGCAAGCAAACAACACAAACAGCATGTTACCGAAAATGGAGATACCATGCATTATATTGCACAACGTTACGGTCTAAAACTGAAACCATTACTTCGAAGAAACCGCATGGATGAAGGACAAGAACCTGCTGTTGGACAAGTCGTTTACCTTCACCATAAAGGACCCAGAAAAAAGTAACAAAGAGGAAAAAGGAAATAGTCATTTGTCATTTGGGAAAATCCAATGAGTCTTTCCTATTGACGAATGACACTTTTCTGAATTTAGGTATTGCTCCACCGGCTAAAGAGTAGCCGCAAAAGTACCCGATCGGCAAACCAGATAAAATTCAAAAGAAAAGCAATTAGAATTACGGGTATCATATTATTGGATAAAAAAGCAACAGCTTGAAGTACAAACGCTTTGTCGACAAAATAATAAAAGCCTGAAACCACGGCAAGTAGCGACAGCAAAATGCCTGTTAAATATAGATATTCGCGTAAATCGGTTTTCCATTGTTCCCGACGAACCACAGTAAATGCAACCTTTTCTGCAAAATTAGCAGGCAGTTGAAATTCAGGTTCTGCACGGAACGATTTTTCTATTATATGATCCAGTTCTTCATTTTTCATTGCTAATCTCCTTCACTAATTTTAAACTGTCTTCATCAACCACAAATTTAAGCTTTTCCTTTAAAAGCGCCTTTGCCCGGAACAGGTAACTTTTAATTGTTCCTTCAGGCATTCCAGTAATTTGTTCAATTTCCTGATACGAAAATTCTTCCAGATGAAACAAGGTCAATACTGTACGGTATTGAACAGGCAAAAGTTCAATCTGAGCCCTTAGGTAATGGTGCAAATCAGCCTTCTCAAATTCATCCGATCGATATTCCGTCAGATTTCTTAATGCCGCTGAATCATCTGAATTTACCTCATCGCCCTTCTTGAATTTCCGCAAGTAATTAATACTTGTATTGTAAGCAATGGTAGCTATCCACGTCGACAATTTGCATTCGTTGCGGTACTTTCCCAGATTCTGAAAAACCTTCAGGAATACTTCCTGACAAACATCTTCCAACTCGTCGTGGCGCTGAATTAAGCGGCCAGCAATGTGAACAACTAATTTTTGGTATCGGTTTACCAAAAAAGTAAATGCATTCATATTCCCGTTTAAAATCTGGCTTATTAATTCAGAATCATTCATACTTGAAGTTTGACAACAGCCACAAACAAAATGTTGCATGAAGTACCGATAATTTTTTCAGAAAAAAAATCAGACTATCTGCAACATTTCAGAAACTCTTGCTGTCACATCTTACAAACATTTAAAACTGGAAATTATGAATCAAGTATTAATGGCGGCAGTAATTTTTTTTGCGATTTATCAAATCCTAAAAAATTTTACCGATTTTTTGTTGAAACGGAAAGTGATAAAAGCCGGACATTTTGAAAATGCCGGGATTCTGGAGCAAAAAGTGGCCTCGATAGCCAGCGAAAATCAGGAAGCTAATAAATATCCGTCGCTGAAATGGGGCTTGGTGGCTTTCTTTGCCGGAATTGGCTTTATTATTATCAATCAGTTGGGGCCAAGTCTTTACAACGAAGACAACTATCGCAACTTCATGGAAAACAGTATGCTACCATTTGGCATCGAACTGGTCTCCATTTCGTTAGGATTTATTGTGTATTTCCTGATTGTTACTTTCATGAAGAAAAAATAAAGGAGTTGGAAGTCGGGAGACCGAAGTCCGGAGTAGTAAAACTTCTGACTTCGGTCTTCAGTCTTCCGACTTTTCACATCCTCACCAGCCAATCTCCCAAATCGTGGAATCCGCGAAGCAATTCATCAATTTTCATGCGTTTCTTTCCTGAAAGTTGAATATCGGTAATCGAAAGCCATCCATCAGGACATGCAATTTTCAGGAATTTCTTACCATCCGTTTGAAGTGTACCCGGAGCTGCCGGCAAACTACTGTTATCGCGCTTTGCAGCAAAGATTTTGGCAGTCAGCACTTCCTGTTTGCCTGAATGCACTAACTCTGTCCAAGCCGTCGGATAAGGCGACAAACCCCGAATTAGATTACGTACCGATTCAGCGTCTTTGGTCCAGTCGATGCGGCAATCGTCTTTAAATATTTTAGGTGCATGTTTTATTTTCTCCGGATTCTCGATCAACTGCTCCTGATCAATGGCATCAACAAATCCACCAGCCAAAGCATCAACTGTTTTTACAACCAAATTAGCTCCAATAACCATTAGCTGGTCGTGTAAATCGCCAACCGTATCGTTTTCGGCAATTTCTATTTTCTCCTGAAACATGATTTTTCCGGTATCGATTTCGTGCGAAAGCAAAAAAGTAGTGACACCGGTTTCCGTCTCACCATTGATAACAGCCCAATTTAATGGCGCTGCACCGCGATATTGCGGCAACAAGGATCCATGAAGATTAAAAGTCCCCATCTGAGGCATACTCCAAACGATTTCAGGCAACATACGAAAAGCAACCACGATCTGTAAATCTGCTTTCAGACCTTCCAATTCAGTAATGAATTCCGGATTTTTCAGTTTTTCAGGCTGAAGGATATGAAGCGATTGTTGCATAGCATATTGCTTAACGGCCGATTCGCTAAGCTGACGACCACGACCAGCAGGTTTATCTGGAGCAGTAATTACTCCAACCACATTGTAGCCCTTTTCAACCAAAGCTTTCATACTCTCGACAGCAAAGTCGGGAGTTCCCATAAACACGATTCGGATTTCTTTTGGAGACATCGTTTTTTTTACAAAGATAAGCCTTGTAAGTGAACTCAAAACAGGAAATCAAAAAAGAATACCCCATCTTTTGTTATAGAAATTACAGTATTGAAAATGAATACCTTAATCTTGAGTTAACAATGTGGCAAAAGGCGTTATTTGCTGATTATAAACAGCTTGCATGTTTCAGTACGTTAACTTATCATCAACAGATTACTAAATAATTTGCTCACAATAACTTAAGTGAATTTCGTTCGAAGGTTTAAGGTATTTTTGTACTATCAATTAATTCTTCAAATTTAATATTTAAGTTATGAGCTTTAAAAAACAATTTCTTAAATCGAAACCAGTTTGCAAGGTTTCATTCCGTTTAGATGCGGCAGAAGCTTCAGGAGCTAAAAAAGTTCAGTTGTTAGGCGATTTCAACAATTGGGATAAATCTGCAGAACCAATGACTGCACTGAAATCGAACGATTTTACAATTACACTCGAATTGGAAGCAGGAAAAGAATTCCAGTTTCGCTATTTGATTGATGAAACTGAATGGATAAACGACTCACAAGCAGACTCATATGTTGCGAATAGTTTTGGCGAAGAAAATAGTGTAGTTTCAACTATCGCTTAGTTTATAATTGGTTTGCCAATTGTATAAAAAGCCGGAATCAGTAGTTATTACTGCATTCCGGCTTTTTGGATTTGATATTTTGAATTCGATCTAAATATTGTATTTATTTTCAATTTCAGGCCTTAATTTTCGGTTGCCTTTTATTGCTTTAGGTGAATATGGACAATTCTTACATCCGTTTGAACAGCAATATCCCCGTTTAACCAGATAAAATTCAGTCATTATCCGGTAACCTTGCGGACTCATCTCGTAGTCAATACCTTCAACTGGAGAATCGTCGGGCCCTTGATTGAACATACTATCAAAAATCCCCATGCCTGACTAGTATTTAAACTTCTGAAGAAAGTGACCCATCCGGTCGCGTTTGGTTTTTAGATATGCCTGATTGTATTCGTTGGGTTCAATCTCAATATTAACAGTCGAAACAACTTCAAGATTAAAACCTTCAAGTCCAACTCGTTTAATTGGATTGTTTGTCATCAAGCGCATTTTGGAAACACCAAGACTTCTCAGAATCTGTGCTCCTACACCGTAATCGCGTTCGTCGGCATCAAATCCGAGGTGAATGTTTGCATCAATGGTATCCATTCCCTGATCCTGTAATTTATAGGCTGCAATTTTATTCATCAAGCCAATTCCGCGTCCTTCCTGCTGCATATATACAACAACTCCTTTTCCTTCTTTTTCGATCAGATCCATCGCGCGGTCAAGTTGTTCACCACATTCGCAACGTTTCGATCCAAAAATATCGCCAGTCATGCACGATGAATGGACGCGAACTAAAATAGGTTCGTCGATTGCCCATTCGCCCTTAATTAAGGCAATATGCTCGACCCCATTCGAAATTTGTTTAAATGGAATTATCCGGAAGTTACCATGCTTTGTGGGTAAAAACACCTCTTCGCCGCGTTCAATCAGACTCTCGCTCTGTAACCGATAATTAATAAGATCTTTGATTGAGATTAACTTCAGGTCGAAACGTTCAGCCAATTTCACCAATTCGGGCAACCGCGACATGGTGCCATCGTCGTTCATAATCTCAATCAGGACACCTGCCGGAGTTAATCCTGCCATTCGGGCTAAATCAACAGCAGCTTCGGTGTGACCTGCGCGACGAAGCACTCCCCTACTCCTTGCTCTAAGTGGGAAAATATGGCCCGGACGACCAAGTTCATCGGGTTTTATGCTGGCATTAGCCAAAGCATTCAATGTTTTGGCACGATCGCTGGCCGAAATACCTGTAGTGCATCCATAGCCAAGTAAATCGACCGAAACGGTAAACGGAGTTTCGTGCGATGAAGTATTCTTTCCTACCATCAGTTCGAGTTCAAGCTCATCACATCTTTCTTCAGTAATTGGAGCACAAACCAGGCCTCTTCCGTACAAGGTCATGAAGTTAACCATTTCAGGAGTAACCATTTCGGCGGCGGCAATAAAATCACCTTCGTTTTCACGATCTTCATCATCGACCACTATTATTAACTGTCCGTTACGAATAGCTTCAATGGCTTCTGGTATTGTATTTAGTTTTATCTCGTTCATTGTATAAACTAATTTTCAAAAATATGGCCGCAAAATTAGCGAAAATTATCGACTCGACGGTACGAAATTGAGTTTATGCCCGCTTCGACTTTTCCCAATTGACCGATTGTTTCCCTTTCAGAAAACGAATCCAACCCAGAATGGAGGCATAATTTATAGCAGTAAAATAGAATGGCACAAATAACAGCTTGAAACGAATTTTATGACGTTCCAGGAACGCGCCCAACAGTGCCAGCAGATACATAATTGCCTGAAAATAAAAGAAAATCGAATAAAAATTATCAATGCTCCATTTCCCACTTTTCAACACGATGAAGAGATCGATAAATAACAGGCAAAACAAGGCGATTGGCGCAATGGTCCAACGCAAAACTTTGTGCGAAATATACTGAATCGAGAGCAATCCGTAGCGAAATGGATTTAGCAATTCCTTTAACCGGCCAATGGTTTGGAGCCCGCCGGCTGCAATACGTACTTTGCGCTTCATCTCTTCCGAAACGTTTGCCGATGCGGTTTCTATGGCATAAGCTTCTGGAGTATAGGCAATCCGGTAGCCTTTTTCAGCAATTCTCAGAGATATAACAAAATCATCAAGTATAGTATCATTTTCAACTTCTGAATAAAGATTTGTCCGGATCGCAAAAAGCTCACCAACCGCGCCAACGGCCGAATTTAACTCGCTATCCATCCGTTTGACCCACGATTCAAATTTCCAGTACATGTTTTCGCCTGAT
>JBBQXI010000050.1:0-13995 GCA_038209805.1 Bacteroidales bacterium
TCGGCAAGGACCAGGTGCACGAACACTGCTCGCCAGTCCGCTAACCGCTGCTGCAGCCGCTGTTACAGGAAAGATCACTGATCCACGTGATTTTCTCGAGTGATTATTGGTTAATGATAATTGATTATTTAAAATGAACAAGAAGGAATTAGAAGTATTCAGAAAATCAATTCAGACGAATACAAATAATAAATAATAATTCATCAATTATAAATCTCATGGCATACGATAAATTTACAACATTAACATCGCCGGCAGTTCCACTGCCCATCGAAAATACTGATACTGACCAGATTATTCCGGCTCGATTCCTGAAAGCCGTTGAACGCAAAGGGTTTGGCGATAACCTGTTTCGCGACTGGCGATACGATAAAAATAATCAGCCAATTGCCGATTTTCCACTGAATCAGGCGAAATATTCAGGCCAGATATTGGTTGGAGGCAAAAACTTCGGAAGTGGTTCGAGCCGCGAACACGCTGCTTGGGCAATATACGATTATGGATTCCGCGTGGTGGTTTCCAGCTTCTTTGCCGATATTTTTCAGGGAAATGCCTTGAACAATGGCATCCTTCCGGTGGTTGTATCACCTGAGTTTCTGGAGAAAATATTTGCGGCCATTTCAGTCGATCAGAATGCTCAGTTCGAGGTTGATCTTCAGAATCAGAAATTTACGATTTGTGCCAGTGGCGAATCGGCTGATTTTACGATTAACCCCTATAAAAAGCATTGTTTGACTAATGGTCTCGATGACATCGATTATCTGGTCAGCATGAAAGAAGAAATTGCAGCTTTCGAAGCGAAATAAACACACTGAACACAAAGTTTCGCACAAAGAACACCAAATTGACTTTTTCGTAGTGATTTCTTTGTGTCCATCGTGGTTAAATTAATTGTTATGACAGGAAAAGTAGTTGAGGTTGAAAATCAGGTGATTAGTATTATGGATACGACATTGCGGGATGGAGAACAAACATCCGGTGTGTCGTTTACTGACATGGAAAAACTGAGTGTCGCCCGTATTTTGCTGGAAGATGTGAAAGTTGACCGGATAGAAGTTGCCTCTGCACGCGTTTCTGACGGTGAATTTCTTGCGGCTAAACGGGTAATGGAATGGGCGAAGGAGAAAGGTCATTTGCAGAAAATTGAAATTTTGGGTTTTGTCGATGGCAAAATTTCGCTCGACTGGATTAATTCTGCTGGCGGAAAAGTCCTGAATTTACTTTGCAAAGGTTCATACAAGCATGTCACTCAACAACTCCGGAGAACTCCAGAGCAACACGTTGAAGACATTAAAAGGTCGATTCAGTACGCCGATGAACTTGGAATCAGGGTGAATGTTTATCTTGAAGACTGGTCGAATGGAATGCGCAGCTCGAAAGATTATGTGCATTTTATGGTTGGCGAATTACTCAAACTCAACATCGACCGCATCATGTTGCCAGATACTTTGGGAATTCTTGATCCGGATGAAACGTATGAGTTCTGCCGCGAAATGATTGAATCTTTCCCGGATGGACACTTCGATTTTCATGCACACAACGATTACGATTTGGCCTGCGCCAATGTGTTCCACGCCATCAAGGCTGGAATCCGCACAGTTCACACCACCGTAAACGGACTGGGAGAGCGTGCCGGAAATGCACCACTTTCGAGTGTGATTGCCACTGTAAAAGATCACCTGAAGATGGAAACAAAGGTGAACGAATCGATGCTTAATAAAATCTCCAGACTGGTAGAATCGTTCTCCGGAATCCGAATTCCAACGAATAAACCATTGATTGGCGAATTTGTTTTCACTCAATGTAGTGGAATTCATGCCGATGGCGATAGTAAAAATAACCTGTATTTTAACGACTTGCTTCCTGAGCGTTTTGGACGTACCCGTGTTTATGCGCTTGGAAAAACTTCAGGAAAAGCAAATATCAAGAATAATCTGGAAGAGCTGGGCATTGAACTCGACCCGGCTTCGTTGAAACTGGTGACAGATCGTATCATTGAACTGGGTGATCGCAAGGAAACAGTAACGATCGAAGATCTTCCATACATTGTTGCCGATGTTCTTAATTCAGAAGATGAAGAAGCGGCAATTAAGTTGGTAAACTACGCATTGGCTCATGGAATGAACCTCAGGCCTTCAGCAACTGTGTGCATACAGATTAGAGGTGAAAAGTACGAAGCTAATTCTGCCGGTGATGGTATTTATGATGCTTTTATGAATGCTGTTCAAATGATATACAATGAGTTAAATAAACCGCTTCCAAAGTTGCTCGATTATTCAGTAACCATTCCTCCCGGAGGTCAAACCGACGCTTTGGTCGAAACCATGATCACTTGGGAGCTGGGTCGCGAGTTTAAAACCCGTGGACTTGATTCTGACCAGACAGCAGCGGCTATTAAGGCAACCATGCGTATGCTGAATTTGATTGAATCTAAGAATTAATGACTAATACCAAACACAAATCATCTCCGGAAGCTATCCGGAAAAATTTCGATCAACAAGTTGAGCGGTTTTCAAATCTGGAGACCGGACAAACAACTGCTGTCGATTCACCTTTGTGCATGGAATTGGTAGCTCGTTCGGCTGCTTTGCTTAATCCGAATGCATCGAGAATCATGGATTTAGGCTGCGGGGGTGGAAATTATGCGGTAAAAGTATCGTCTTTTCTTCCTAATGTCGATTGCACTTTAGTTGATCTGAGTGCAAATATGCTTGCCAAGGCCAAGGAACGTGTTTCTGATAATATTTCGGGTTCTG
Source organism: Bacteroidales bacterium (assembly GCA_038209805.1). Taxonomy (GTDB): domain Bacteria; phylum Bacteroidota; class Bacteroidia; order Bacteroidales; family Prolixibacteraceae; genus Aquipluma. Next base: position 2,757 of record JBBQXI010000050.1, read on the forward strand.
TTACAATTGTTCAGGAAGATTACCGTGAGGTTGTGTTTGAAGAAAATTCATACGATGTGATTACTGCCGGAACCACACTTCATCATCTTCGGGAAGATCAGGAATGGGAATCTGTTTTCAGGAATGTATTTTTAGCGCTGAAGCCGGGAGGAACATTTTGGATAAACGACATTGTGATCAGCGAAACCAATGAAATCAACCAAATGATGTTGGAGGGATGGATTGGCGAATTGAAAAAACACCACGATAATGAAGAAATTGAAATGTATCTGAAACGATATGAAACAGAAGATACGCCGCGCACTTTATCTTACCAGCTTGATTTGATGAAGCAGGTTGGTTTTCGTGAAACGATAGTTTTGCATAAACATTTTAACTTTGCCGCCTTCGGGGCAAGGAAGTAATCCGATGTTCTGGTCATCCTGAACTTGTTTCAGGATCTGACCCATTGAATAATAGACCCCGAAATAAATTCGGGGTGACAATATTAAAGGAGAAATTAAAAACCAAAAATATGAAACTCAAATTAGCCATTCTTCCCGGCGACGGGATTGGACCTGAAATTATTGATCAGGCCATGAAAGTAGTGAAAGTGGTTGCTGCCAAATTCAACCACGAGCTCGAATATGAATTTGCATTAACCGGAGCTTGTGCCATCGATGAACTGGGCGCGCCATATCCGGATTCAACACACGAATTGTGTATGAACGCGGATGCCGTTTTGTTTGGCGCCATTGGCGACCCGAAATACGACAATAACCCGAAAGCGCCTGTTCGTCCCGAACAAGGTTTACTACTGATGCGCAAAAAACTGGGCTTGTATGCCAACATTCGTCCGGTAGTCACTTTCCCTTCGTTGCTACATAAATCTCCACTTCGTCGCGAACTGATTGAAGGTGCTGATTTTGTTGCAATCCGCGAATTAACCGGTGGTATTTATTTCGGCGAAAAAGGCCGTAAAGACAATGGAAACACCGCTTTTGACACATGTACCTACACCCGTGCTGAGGTTGAGCGTATCCTAAAACTGGGTTACGAATATGCTATGAAGCGCAACAAAAAGCTGACTGTAGTTGACAAAGCAAACGTTTTGGAAAGCTCACGTCTGTGGCGCGAAGTTGCTCAGGAAATGGCTCCAACTTTTCCTGAAGTGACTACCGAATACATGTTTGTCGATAATGCAGCGATGCAGATCATTCAATGGCCAAAAAACTTCGATGTAATGGTTACCGAAAATATGTTTGGTGATATTTTGACTGACGAAGCCAGTGTTATTACTGGTTCACTCGGATTGTCTCCGTCAGCTTCAATTGGTATTCATACCTCTGTTTTTGAGCCAATTCACGGATCGTATCCACAGGCTGCGGGTAAAAACATTGCCAATCCGGTTGCTACTATTTTGTCGGCTGCTATGATGTTCGAGTACGCGTTCAACCTGATGGAAGAAGGCGCTATCATCCGCAAAGCGGTTGACGCTTCGTTGGATGCCAATGTGGTTACCGTTGACATTTCAACAGAAAAACCATATTCTACTTCGGAAGTAGGCGATTGGATTGCCGATTGGGTTGCTAAAAACTAGAGAGTAGCGGTTTTTAACCACGGTTTAAAGAAATAACAAAAAGGCTCTTTGCGAAAGTAGGGAGCCTTTTGTTTTATCTGATCCGATGATGGAGTTCATCTGATCAGTTTATTTCTGGTTTCAGGGTGGGTTCAGAATGATTAATACGCTGTTCCGGTTTGCATTAAATTTTACTGTTGATACTATAGGCATCGGAAGGGATTGACGCCAGCAAGAAACATGCAGTAACATCTACCCATACCGAATAATCAAGCGCAGATTTTATACCAAAACTGATGGTCATTGCAAGTGCAAAACAAAGTAGCAACAGTCCGGCACCAACAGCTATGAACCGTATTTTATATCCAATAAGCAGTAAAACAGAGACGATAATTTCAAATACGGTAGCAACTATTGCCAGAATATTTCCTATTGATTCAGGAACGAACGAGTTTACTGAATTGGAATAGATCCTGAAATTTTCCCAATTTCCCCAGGCTACAGATGCTTGTCCCGGAGCTCCCCATAAACCAAATCGATCGGCAACGGCAGATAAGAATGTTATAGCGATGGCAATGCGCAGAAAAAGCTGGGTCAAATTAATTGTTTTTGATTCCATAGTATTAATAGTTTGTCAATGAGGGTATACATGTATAACCCCAAATTCTCAAAACAGTTCAGGAAATGAACAATGTTGTCAATTAGCTTGATCCGTTGAACATCGAAAATGTATAAATATAAAAGTTCCCCGATTTTCTTTATCAAATATTTTTCCTCAGCTCTTCTTGCAATGAAAAAATAGAGCCTAGAGCATTTGTTTGGCTGTATCAACCGTTACTTCCAAAACCCTTGTCAGGAATGAAAATTTCTCCTTCATAAAGTCATATTCCTCTCCTTCAGTGATGTATTTTGCCGTGCCGGTAATAAGGAACCCTATTCCCGGATAATCCTTATATCCTAATACTTCTCTGGTTCCCAATGTGAGTTTTACCTGATCGTTTACAACCACATTTTTTTCTGTTTTCCGGAATCCATAGGCTGGAATCAGTATACGTTCATCTTCTGTTACAACCAGAAATGAATTCCATGTATTCACAACATGGGTTTCAACACCCCAGGATACAATGGAAACAACTCCTTCGTGTTTCAATACTTCATGAAATTTTTCTGGCAACTTTTTGTTTGCGTTCATATTTTCGATTTATCAATTTTTTGAATATTGCATTATTTCTTCGACTAAAGGGTTGTTTGTGACTACAAAACTATCCAGTCTGCACATCAAAAAAATTAAGCTGGTTTAAGAAATGACGACTACGGTTTCTTTTTTCGGAGTTCGCTGACGTATTGCGGGGTCAGTCCAAGGTAAGAAGCAATCATGTATTGCGGAACGCGCTGAACAAACTCGGGAAACGAAGTGCTGAAAAGCTGGTAGAATTCCTCTTTCGACATTTCGTACATGTATTTTTGGCGGAGTTGCGAGGCGGCCAAAGCCCTTTGCATAACCATCCTGAAATAACGTTCCATTTGAGGGATTTCCCGCAGCATCGCTTCAAAAGATGAAGAACTAATTGCCAGAATCTCTGATTTTTCGACGGTTTGAATGAAGTAGGATGATGGTTTGTTATCGATAAAGCTGAAATGATCTGCCATCCACCAATGTTCCAAAGCAAATTGAGTAATCTGTTCGTTCAGTTTGTTGTCGATAAAATACATTCTTAAACAACCCTTCTCTACGAAATAAATGGATTGACAAACCTGATTTTCTTTCAGTAAAAATTCCTTTCGCTTTAATTTAAGCGGAGTAATATATTTTATTAAAAGCGCAATTGACGCGTCATCAATTTCAACGTATTTGCGGATATGATTGATGAAATTCGGATACATTCAGGTATATTTTAAGAGCAGAAAGTTATCAAATAAGCTATGGATTTAATAGGTTTCTGCCACTTGCTGCGGTTAATTCTTATTCGTTAAATGTCGATCAAATCACATCACACCAACTCAATCATGGTTATTTCAGGCAAAATACCAAGCCTGCCCTGGTAACCTAAAAACCCGAATCCGCGGTTGACATACAAATACTGGTTTTGCTCCTGATACAAACCTGCCCACTGTTTATACATGTATTGAACCGGGCTCCATCTGAAGCCAGGGATTTCAATCCCGAATTGCATTCCGTGCGTGTGGCCACTTAAAGTAAGCGCAATATCCTGATATTCTCTGCGAACCTGTGCATCCCAATGCGATGGATCGTGACTCAGAAGTATTTTTACGGGAATGTTTGAATTTTCCAATCCGGCCATCGCCTTTTTCATGTCTCCGTATTTCGTAAAACCTCTTGCACCCCAGTTCTCAATACCAATCAGAGCCAATTGCTGCTCGCTTCGTTCCAGAATCACATGTTCATTCATCAGCAAACGCCAGCCCATATCAGCGTGATGTTGTTTTAGCCTGTCCAGATTTTGCTTTTTTGCTTCGTCAGACGGCCACGAAACGTAATCGCCATAGTCGTGGTTCCCCAAAACAGAGTACACGCCCAAAGGCGCTTTCAACATTTTAAAGACATCTATATATGGCACAATTTCTTCTGATTTGTTATTCACCAGATCGCCTGTAAATAAAATAAGGTCAGGATTCTCATTCATAATGGTAGCAACGCCTTCCGATACGGCTTCCGGATCATCAAAACTGCCCGAATGAACATCCGAAATCTGTGCAATTTTCATCCCTTTAAACGCCTCCGGTAAATCTTTTAGCTTAACTTGAACCCTTCTGATTTTGTAACTATATCGGTTTGTCATCCCATAAGCCAGCCCTGAAGTGAGCGCAGCCCCAAGAAATAACGCGGTTTGAGAGATAAAAGTAAACCGGCTGATAAAACGTGAACCATCCGGAGTACTCCCAACAGGATGATTTTTAAACGAAACGAAAAAACTGATGATATTGGGAATGAGCATGATCAAATCGGCTATCAACAGGATTGCTGCGATCAGAACTTTTCCCAGAAATACCCCGATGAAAAAGTTCACCGTATATTTTAAAGTGAGCGACGGCCATTCAGTTCGGCCCCAAAGCGACATGGCATAAAAACTCCATAAAACAGCCAGTGTTAAAATTCCATAAACGATATACATTCCCATCTGAAACCCACTGCTTGTGTTTCGAACAACCGATCTCAAGGCGACGAATGAATAATATTCAACGGCAAGAATGAAAAGGCCAAAAAACAGAAATTGCTTGCTCATTATTATGCTTGTTTTTATGCTGAATGTATACGAATTGCCAGGCAACCGATTATCTATTTTTGGTAAGACGGATGATGCGAAATTATATTTTACTTATTAACAAGCAAATCGGCAGGATGGTTGTCAATAAAAACATTAACCAATTTTGCCGTCTTCTGATGTGATGATAATGGTGTCATCCTGAACTTGTTTCAGGATCTGCTCGCATCGTTCTACTGATCCCGAAATTTATTCGTGGTGACTAGTATCAAGATTAGAAAGTCTTTCAATCAATTTACTTCATGCGTTCCGTCGGGAAGGAACTTGACGGTTGGAGGTATTTTATTCAGGCTAAACAAATCGTAGCTTTTTTTGAGGTCAGTCCACAAACTGATTTTGTCCTTGTTTTTACTGTATCCTTTAGCTAAACGTGCATAATTAGAGTCGGTCAGTTGTGTGGGGAAGATGGTGATGTTGATGTCTTTTTGTCCGCTGTTGTAGGCTTCAATGCAATAAATAAACAGTTCTTTAATCTTCTCGTCGGTAATGGCGATGCAGCCCGACGATTCGCAATTGCCGTGAATGTAAATGAGATTGCCCAAGTGTCCACGAACACCGCGAATACTATCAGAAGCATTCGGGTAGTTGATCCGCATCGAAAGGTAATATTTACTGTACGGATTCAGTTCGTTGATGCGGTAAAACCCTTCAGGAACCTGTAGATCGTACGAACGCCTTTTGGGGCCAATTTCTCCTGATATTTCGCAGATAGGAAATTCCTTGACCAAGGTAAATGCGGTGTCGCAGGTGTTCTTAGCCCATACCTCAATTTTCTTTTCGGCTTTGAACGCACGGAGGTAGATTTCCATGTTATCGCGCGAAATTCCATGATCGGAGAGTGTTTTGGCAACCACTTTCTCCTTATTCGAATATGCCTCTCTCACCCGGGTGTAATTCAGTTGTTTGTCTCTGAATGTAGCCGGTGTTGTTCCTGATTTCAGGAGGAATAAGGAAAAAAAAATTATCAAATATTTCATCTGCTTCGTAAAAGTCGGGCAAAAATAATGTAAAACGAGTAAAATGCATTTCATACCCGGCTTTTTCTTCCAATGTTAAAACAAGCAGACGAATTGGGGAAGATAACTGGTCCGATTTCCAAGATGTCATCCTGAACGTTCGACTGAGCTCACGTCGAAGGCTTGTTTCAGTATCTGCCCGCCAAAATTACTTTACTGAAATTTATTGAAATCGAAAAAATCCTTATTTTTGCTGCCTCTAAAGCCTTTGGATGTTTAATTTGATTTCGGATCGTGTGAAGTAAATAACCTTTGGTACTCCAACCAAGGTTATCCCTTAATTGAACTCAGGCATGTTCTTGCCGGAGTTATTTTCATGTCAATACATTAATACCAATTTGTGACAAGGCAAAGTATTTCTTATGTCCTAGTCGCAACAAATCAAATTTTAAACATCATGAGTAACGATAATAAATCAATTCACGAATTCGACTTTAGTTTAATCTGCGAATATTTCTCAAGTACAGAGCGACAAGGCCCTGGGAGTCCCGAAGCAACCATTAAAGCGCTGAGCTTTATCGATCATCTGACAAACGAATCGCGCATTGCCGACATTGGGTGCGGAACGGGTGGACAAACCATGGTTTTAGCCCAACATGCCCCCGGACAAATTACCGGAATCGACTTGTTTCCTGATTTTATCAACCTGTTCAATCAAAATGCTGAAAAATTGGATCTTCAGGATCGGGTAAAAGGTATTGTCGGTTCAATGGATAACCTTTCTTTTCAGGAGGAAGAATTAGACTTGATCTGGTCGGAAGGTGCTATATACAACATCGGTTTTGTGCGAGGACTGAACGAGTGGCGAAGATTCCTGAAGACAGGAGGCTATGTTGCCGTTACCGAAGCATCATGGTTTACCGAAGCACGACCTATTGAGATCAATGAATTTTGGATGGATGCTTATCCTGAGATAGATACGATCCCCAATAAGGTTGCGCAGATGCAGAAAGCCGGATATATTCCTATTGCCACTTTCATCTTGCCTGAAAACTGCTGGACAGAACATTACCATGCCCCACAAGTTCCGGTGCAGGAAGCTTTCTTAAAGGAGCATGCAGGGAATACAACTGCAGAAGAACTCATCGCATTTCAACAGCATGAAGCCCTTTTGTATAACAAGTACAAAGCATATTACGGCTATGTATTTTATGTTGGGATGAAGCTTTAATAGCTGTTTTTCAACTGATCCGATGACTCTAAGTCATCGGATCAGTAATTTAAAACGCGATTGTGTTTATTTAATATTCTGGTTTTAGAAACCAATTATTTGCAGTCTGATAATGTAAACGATCAAAATGTAGTTTCTTCCTAGCTTTATCTTCTAATGCTAGACCAAGGAGATTTTTTTGTAGTTGCTGATCCGACGAACCATATGGTCATCCTGAACTTGTTTCAGGATCAGTCTATACAGAAACCATATCGTGAGATTTATCGAGGTAATATTTATGGTCTAAAATACAGTAAAGTTGTAGAAGTAAATAGAGCAATCTTAATTGGATTAATTGCTATGCCCCATTTAAGGAAGTAAGTCGGGCATTTAGATCATTTATTTTATTGCATGCGATTACAATATAATTTGATTTATTCTCTGATTGTGATAAACGAAGAATTAATGACTGATTTGCTTCCCAGAAATATTGATTAAACTGAAAATTGACCAATGTAATTACTAATTCTACATCAAATCCCTTATTTTTTGAATTTTCTATCTTAATAATAAGTATCTCAAATAACTTTAGTATTCCTTCAAATGGTATAACGGATATTGATCTTGCAGTAAACATCCTTCTATTTCCATCAGATAAAAATCGTGTTATAGCGTAACTTCCATAAATTTCTCCACCATCTACATAAAAGGGAAATTGTTTTAACGATTCTTTTAATTCCTTATAAATTTCCATTTGAGATAATAATTCATTCCGCTCATCTTCCTCCAGCTTTTGTTCGTCAATTTGACTTTGAACAATATAATTGGCCATAATTTGAGCTCGAAAAGAAAAATAAATCAATAAAGCGGAAAAAATTCCAACTATCGGTGCTGTTAATCCTCCAATAGTGTCGCCTATTTGTCCAGAAGTTGAAAAATCAATCCAAGAATATTTTGTTGCCAAAATTGGGAATATGACTAAAATGATAAGCCCCATTAATCCAATTAAAATTGCTTTTCGATCAAGCTTTTTTATGTCAATAGTAATTTTCTTATTTCTTGTTAATTCTTTGTTTTCCATAAGAATAAGTTTCTCCAAACCTACTCATTTAGTTTCTGGTTAGCAATATGTTTTTGGACAAAAGCTTCTGGCTGTGCATCTCACCTTAATTGATCCGATGACTTCGAGTCATCAGATCAATAACCCACTTCGCAGATATAACTTTCGAGCAAAAAGAGTCAAGCGTGGGGCAAAAAGCTCGGACGTTTCGTCTAAAAGCTCGGACGTTTCGTCTAAAAGATGGAACGTTGAGGCTTAGAGAGGGAAAATTGATCCTCGAAGAAGGAACGTTGCATCTTTTAGATGAGTTGTTGCTACTTTGAGAAGCAATTTTCCCTCTTTTTGCCGCAACATCCCAACTCTGAGATCCGGCATTGCATGTTTGAAGTGGGAGGGGGTACTTCCAAAGTACCCTTTGTGAGTGAAAATAGGATTTTGTAATAGTTGGACTTATTGGGCAAGGTGCTTTTTCGCATATGCCTGTGTCCATGGGCAATGCACCAGACATTTTAGACAAGTGGTGCATTTGTGCACATCAATCCGTTCGTCGCGTGCGATGCTTTTCCCCCAATTGATCCCTTTGATGGCTCCAACAGCGCAAACATCTTTACAAATGGTGCAATTTCCACATTTCGGATGAACTTCAGCATTGATGGGTGTGGGTAAAGGTGCATTGGTCAGAACAGAGCACATACTTATTGCACAGCCCAGCTCATTCGTAATGAGTAGGTTGTTTTTGCCAATCCATCCAATTCCGGCCAATACGGCAATGGTTTTGTGGGGCAGGAGCGTGGAGTGGTTTTGAAAATCGTAACTGCCGTTACTTTCCAGATTTTTATCCGATTGCGAAAAGGCCAAATAGTTTTTGGATTGCAGTAGATTCGCCAGTTCGTCGGCCATTCGTCCCGCTTCCAGTTCTTTCAGACTAAATTCATCTTCATCCTGCCGGTTGTTACGTACCAGTTGCTCCACATAGTCGTCAGTTTTTGCAACTTCTTGAATAAATTCAGGAGATAAAGGTAACCCAAACAGGATGGCGGTATTCAGCCCTTTATTTTGTTGTTCGGGCAAGTGAGAAACATCCACAAAATGAACAAAGGCTGCTCCCCGGAGGGTAAGTATTTCCCTGATTTCAGATTCAAGTGACATGACTTTTGTTTAATAAGCCAAAGTTATGGTTTCCATAAAATCAGGAGACGAAATCAGAAAACTTTTTTTACATTCCGATTGTAGGGGCCGATTACTTTCAGCCTGAAAAGGGCTAGTCCTACAATGCACACCAGCGAACTAAGCAAGAATACTGCCTGGATTGAAATGTATTGTGCAATTAATCCGGAGACAATCATCCCGAGCCCCATACCCAAATCCAGCGCAGTGTAGAGCGTTGAGTTGGCAGCGCCTCGGTTTCGGTCGTCGGCCAGATTATTAACTATGGTTTGGAACGTTGGGAAAATTACGCCAATTCCAAAGCCTATAATCAGCCCTGAAATATAAAAGCCTGCCGCATTGCGCACCAAGGCCAGCAGCGGAAAGCCGACGATCATTAAGATAAGGCAAAACGTTAAAATACCAAGCGGCCCTTTCCGGTCGAATGTTTTTCCGGCGGTAAGGCGTGAGATGCCAATTCCGACAGCAAAAATCAGGAAGAACAGTGAAGTGTTTTCGATGCCGATTTCGCGGCCAAACAGCGCGATAAACGAAAGTAGTCCGCCATAGGTGGTCATGATCACAAGCAGGTTGATCGATGGAAGTATCGATTTGCGGTGAAAGAGATTTCCCACGCTGAAGTCGATTTCTTTTCGGGTCGTCAGCTTTCGGGGCAACCTGATGGAATAAGCAAAGATGAGGCTCATCAGGCTAATGACCAGCGCCGACAGAAACAACTCGGAATATCCGCCGTGGTGAATGATGAATGCGCCAACTATTGGCCCCACCGACATACCCATGGTGGTCGACAGCGAGAAGTAACCAATTCCTTCGCCACGTTGTGCTGTTGGAATAATGTCAACGGCAATGGTCGATCCCGAGATGGTGGTAACGCCCCAAGTCAGTCCCTGTGCAAATCGTAGGAAAATAAGGGCAACAATGCTGAAAGCGATGAGGTATCCGGCAAACAAGCTGGTGTAAAAGATCAGGGCGAGTAGTAAAATGGTTCTCCGGCCAAATTTATCGAGTGCGAAACCCGAGAATGGTCTGATCATGACCGATGCAATGGTGTAAGCTGCCAGAACAAGACCGACCTGCGATTTTCCGGCGTGCAGCTCGTTGACCAGGTAAACCGGTAGTGCCGAAATGAGTGCATAATAAGTGATGCACATAAAGAAATTCGACAATGTCAGGAGAATAAAATCCCGGTTCCATATTTTCTCGTACATCGTTCCTGAACAATTAAATGAAGCCGCAAAGGTATTCTACTTTCATTTGGACTATCCTTACACGTTTCCTGATTTAACGTGAAGCTAATATTCCAGCGATTGTATTTTGTTCTTCTGTAAACTTTATCTGAAGGAAGCCTGTTTTTACAGCGAAAAACAGATTATGTCTGTTTTTGAACCTATTTTTGCGCACCGATCAGAAAATAGAAACACACCATGACACAACAGAAATCATATTACCCAACACTACGTAGCATTACATTGGCACAACTGAACCTGAATACCATTGTAGAATCGACTCCGCTTCAGCGAAATACTAACCTTTCCAACCGTTACTCGGCTAATGTATTCCTGAAACGGGAGGATCTACAGGTTGTCCGTTCGTATAAAATCCGTGGAGCGTACAATAAAATTTCAGGATTGACCGATGAGGAACGACTTCGTGGAGTCGTTTGTGCCAGTGCCGGAAACCATGCGCAGGGCGTGGCTTATTCGTGTCAGTTGTTGGATATCAAGGGTAAAATTTACATGCCGACTACGACTCCGAAGCAAAAAATAACACAGGTTAAAATGTTCGGGAAAGATAAAATCGAAGTGGTTTTAGTAGGCGATACCTACGATGCTGCTTCGGATGCCGCACATCTCAACAGTGAACAAACGGGTATGGTCTATATTCATCCGTTTGACGATCCGCAGATTATTGAAGGACAAGCGACATCGGGAGTTGAAATTCTTCAGGATTTTTCGGGAAGCATCGATTACCTGTTTTTGCCCATTGGAGGTGGTGGTTTGGCAG
>JBBQXI010000051.1:0-13799 GCA_038209805.1 Bacteroidales bacterium
GTCCCGAATTAGACTCCTTAATATCGAGAAATACCGTGAATTTCAGGGTTCCTTAAAAGCAAAAAACGCCTGAAATCATTGATTTCAAGCGTTCTTGTGAATTTTACTTGTCATATCGGCTCTCCAGGTAGGACTTGAACCTACGACCTACGGATTAACAGTCCGCCGCTCTAACCAACTGAGCTACTAGAGAATTTTGTTGTGGCTTTCGCCTGTATTGTGAACGTTTTGCTTTTAAAGCGTTGCAAAAATAGTAGCTTTTCCGAAAAGAAAAAATATTTTTGCAAAAAAATATTTTCATGAAACCATTTACTGGCGCTCAAATCAAGAAAAAATCGGTTCTCGGAATCGGAAATGCACTCATTGACGTTTTGATTACAATCACGGATGATGCTGTATTACAAAAATTTGGACTTCCAAAAGGAAGCATGACTTTAGTGGATGCAATTCTTTCTGCAGAAATAAAAAAAGAAACAAAAAATAGTACAAGAAGTATTCAAACGGGAGGTTCTGCGGCTAATACAGTGCATGGAATAGCCAAATTGGGAGGCCAGTGTGGTTATATTGGCAAAATTTCTGCTGATGAATTTGGCGATTTTTATCTCGAAGACTTCAGGAATAATAAAATCAATACTCATTTTTTTTATAGCGAAACCGGAACCGGACATGCAACGGGATTAATCAGCCCTGATTCGGAGCGAACATTTGGCACTTATTTGGGTGCGGCTATGGAATTGACTGCCGACGAAATGACTCACGATATTTTTCGTGATTATGGGATTCTGCATATCGAAGGTTATCTGGTGCAAAATCATGCATTGATTGAAGCCGCCATGAGAATTGCCAAAGAAAACGACCTACTGGTTTCAATCGACATGGCCAGCTTTAATATTGTGGAAGCGAATATCGATTTTCTTCACCGCATCATCCGCGAATATGTCGACATCGTTTTTGCCAACGAAGAGGAAGCGACATCGCTGACAGGTAAAAATCCGGAAGAAGCATTACTCGAAATCGCAGAAATGTGTTCGATTGCTGTTGTAAAGTTGGGAGCTAATGGTTCTTTAATTAAGTCGGGCGATCGCGTCATTCGTATCAATGCTATTTCGGCAAAAAGTATCGACACCACTGGTGCTGGCGATATTTATGCAGCAGGGTTTCTGTATGCTCTGACAGAAAGCCTCGATCTCGAAATTGCAGGAAAAATAGGTTCATTACTTGCCGGGAATGTGGTTGAAATAATAGGAGCCAAAATTCCGGATGAAACTTGGAGAAAGCTGCTTCCTCAGATTGAACTGCTTAAAAAGAATTAAGGTTTCGTTCAGAATCTTAAATTATTATAACCTGACCCGAGTTTTAAGGGGGACGGCTGTGTTTTCGGGCAGAAAAACATATTTTTGTACACATTAGAATTATTTAGAATCAGACAACAACATACAGCATGAAACGACTAAAAATAAAAGAAATCCTGAAGGGAGAATTAATTGGACAACAAGTAGTTGTTAAAGGTTGGGTAAGAACCAAAAGAGGTAGCAAAAACGTTAATTTTATTGCGTTAAATGATGGGTCAACTATTCATAACCTTCAGGTTGTTGCTGATGTTGAGAAATTAGGCGAAGAATTACTGAAAGACATAAATACAAGTGCAGCTTTGGGAATTACTGGCGAGCTTGTCGCATCGCAGGGAAGCGGGCAGACCGTTGAGTTGAATGCCACTGAAATTGTGATTTATGGCAAATCTGATCCGGACAAATACCCGATTCAGCCCAAAAAACACAGTCTCGAATTTTTACGCGAAAATGCGCATTTGCGCTTCCGCACCGCGACTTTCAGCGCTGTTTTTCGCATTCGTCATGCCATGGCGTTTGCCATTCACAGTTATTTCAACAGCAAAGGTTTTGTGTATCTGCATACTCCAATTGTTACCGGGTCGGATGCCGAAGGCGCCGGACAAATGTTTCGGGTGACAACTCTTGATGCTAAAAATCCACCGCTTTTGGAAGATGGATCGATTGATTATTCACAGGATTTCTTCGGAAAAGCTACTAACCTGACGGTTTCGGGTCAGTTGGAAGGCGAGCTTGGAGCAACTGCTTTGGGCGAGATTTATACCTTCGGACCAACATTCCGTGCCGAAAATTCGAATACCGCTCGTCACCTGGCTGAGTTTTGGATGATTGAACCTGAAATGGCTTTTTACGAACTTCAGGATAACATGGATTTGGCTGAAGATTTCTTGAAAAGCCTGATTAAATATGCACTTGAGAATTGTATGGACGATCTGGAATTCCTGAGCAAACGCCTTCAGGAAGAAGAAAAGAATAAACCAATGGACGAACGTTCGATGGAGCTGGTTGAAAAACTCCGTTTCGTTTTGGAGAACGATTTTATTCGTTTGCCTTACACCGAAGCCATCGAAATTTTGAGAAACTCGAATCACTACAAGAAGAATAAATTTCAGTATCCGGTTGATTGGGGAACCGATTTGCAAAGTGAACACGAACGCTACCTGGTTGAAAAACACTTTAAGAAACCAGTTATCCTGATTAATTATCCGAAGGAAATCAAGGCTTTCTACATGAAACAGAATGCTGATGGCAAAACGGTTGCCGCGATGGATGTGTTGTTTCCTGGAATTGGCGAAATCATTGGCGGTTCGCAGCGCGAAGAAGACTTAGACAAATTGGTTACCCGCATGGGTGAAATGGGAGTTCCGTCTCACGAAATGGAATGGTATTTAGATACCCGCCGTTTTGGAACTGTGCCTCATGCAGGTTTTGGTCTTGGCTTCGAACGGTTACTTCTTTTCGTAACCGGAATGGGAAATATCCGCGACGTAATTGCTTTCCCACGTACACCAAAGAATGCCGAATTCTAATTCGCAACACCACTATAAAAGAAAATGGATTCTTGCTTGTTGCAGGAATCCATTTTTTGCTTTTAGCGGTTGGTAATTTTCTCCGGATATAAATCGTGGTTCATCATCCGGTAATCGGCCATTTGCTCGTATTTGGTGCCGGGCTTGCCGTAGTTGCAGTACGGGTCGATGCTGAGGCCGCCACGGGGTAGAAATTTGCCCCAAACTTCGATGTATTTTGGATCCATTAGGGCAATCAGGTCTTTCATGATGATGTTCATGCAATCTTCGTGAAATGCACCGTGGTTGCGGAAACTAAAGAGATACAGCTTTAAGCTTTTGCTTTCAACTAGTTTCTGATCGGGAATGTAACTCAGGTAAATGGTTGCGAAATCAGGCTGACCGGTGATGGGGCAGAGGCTGGTAAATTCGGGACAGTTGAATTTCACCATCGTGTCGTTCTCCGGATGTTTATTGTCGAAGCTTTCCAGAATTTCCGAAGAATATTCAAACAGGTATTTGCTTTCGTTTCCGAGGTTTTTTAATTCGCTCATTGTTTTAAGTTTTATCTGCCACAAAGGCACTAAGACACAAAGTATTGTATTTTTTCAGTGAGGGTTTCACTTTGAGTGAAGCCCTCACTAAGCTTTTTGTTTCAAATAACGTTCCAACCCATTTTTGCGCAGTTGGCATGCGGGACAATGTCCGCAGCCATCGCCAATAATTCCGTTGTAGCAGGTTACGGTTTGCGAGCGAACCAAGTTGAAAACGCCCAGTTCGTCCGACAAAGCCCAAACATCTTCTTTCGATCTCCACATGAGCGGAGTATGAATGATAAATTGGTAGTCCATCGACAAGTTCAGTGTTTGGTTGAGTGAACGGATAAACTCGTCGCGACAATCGGGATAGCCGCTGTAATCGGCCTGTCCAACGCCAGTTACCAGATTTGGAATGTCTTTCCCTTTGGCGAAAATGGCTGCGAAGGTCAGGAACAGCATATTGCGTCCTTCAACCAAGGTATTTGGAGGGCGATTTTCTGGTTTATTTTCTTCCACATCCATGGCCTGATCAGTCAGCGAATTGTGGGTTATCTGTTTCAACAAATCGAGATTCAACAGGGTAAACGGAACGCCAGCCTTCTCGGCAATGGCGCGAGCAGCTTCTTGCTCGATGCGATGTCGCTGTCCGTAATCAAAACAAAGCGTTTCAACCTCGTCAAACTTTTTCAATGCCCAGAACAGACAGGTGGTTGAGTCCTGTCCTCCTGAAAATACAACTAGTGCTTTTTTATTCATTCAAATTCATTTTTGAAGGCGAATGCCTTTCCGTCCGAAATTTGTGTTTTGCCTTGAGAAAAGACTCCCCGCGGACGTTTTTTGTTTGTATTACCAATCCGTCCCATAAATGGGACGGCAAAGGATAGGCTTCGGCGTGAGCTCAGTCGAACTCTCAGATCTCATTCAATGCGCTATATCCTTTGCCGCTCACTTCAGTGAACGGACATGAAGATCATAATGCTATCTGGGCTTCAGCCCTAAATTTCTTTTACTCTGAATAGATTATAAGACAAGTCAGTGTCAAATGCATCAACTCCTTCCACGCGTTTCACAAAATTGACCACCCAGATGGTGACTGGCAGAATAAGGATCTCGTAAACGGTTTTCAACGCTGCCTGAGTGAAAATCATGGTGATTAAAACTCCGATGGGGAAAACTGCGGCAAATGCGATGCTGATAAAAATCAACGAATCGGCACTTTCGCCTACCAGTGTTGACACAATTGCCCTTCCAGAGAAACCTTTGCCTTTTGTTAAAACTTTCATTCGGCTCATCACAAAAGCATTCAGGAACGAGCCAATTAAGTAGGCACTTAAACTTGCAATAACAATTCGTGGTGTATTGCCCAAAACGGTTGCAAACGCTTCCTGATTTTGCCAGAATGGCGCTCCCGGAATCACAATTCCGACGGTGAAAAACAGTACCGCCAAAATATTGACTGCGAAGCCCGTCCAGATAATCAGGCGCGCTTTCCCAAATCCCCACACTTCGGTAATCACATCGTTCAGGATATAAGCAATTGGGAAAATCAACACTCCGGCAGGTGCAGCCCAAGGTCCGATCATTAAAATTTTGGTGGCTAGAATGTTGGAAATCAACAAACAGGTGGCAAATAAAATGCCGGCAAGCATAAACAATACAGATACTTCTTTTTTCATTTCTTGTTTTTTACGTGGTTACCAAGTACACGGCTTTCACAGAAAGCACGGCGCAAAAGTATAAATTTAATTTAGGAACCCCAAAAAGAAGTTTAGGAAGAATTATGACGCATAAAAAGTCCGGCAGAAAGTTATTCCACCGGACTCTTTAATGTGATAACTAGGCTTTATATGCTGGATAATCGGTATATCCCTTTTCGTCGGCAGTATAGAACTGATCCATGTTTAGTGCTTCCGACAAAGGCCAATTATTCTGCATTCGTTCTGTCAAATCCGGATTGTTGATAAACGGACGTCCGAATGCTACCAAATCGCCTAATCCGCTCTGAATGTCGGCTTCTGCGCGTTCTACCTCATACCCTCCTGAAAGAATAATCGTATTCCTAAAATTCTTTCGGATCAGTTTTTTTAACTCGACAGGAACTTCAGGTGCGCCCATTGCTGAATGATCTGCCAAATGAATGTAGGCGATGTCGAGTTTATTCAGTTGTTCCGATAGGTAATTATAGGTAGCATCTATTTCAGGATAATGTGGCATATCACTGGCAACTCCATAAGGAGACAACCGAATAGCCGTTTTGCCTTTGCCAATGGCTTGAGCAACAGAGGTTGCTACTTCAAGCACAAACCGACAGCGATTTTCGATGTTCCCGCCGTAATTATCGGTGCGGATGTTGCTTATTGGCGATAAAAACTGCTCCAGTAAATAACCGTTTGCTGAATGCAACTCAACACCATCAAAACCTGCTTCAATGGCATTTTTTGCTGCAGATACAAATTCAGCTGTTGTACTGACTAAATCTTCCGGAGTCATTGCTTTTGGAACAGGAAAGTCCTGCATTGCGGCAGCATCTGTCCACATTTGGCCGGCAGCTTTTACCGCCGATGGTGCCAAGATTTCTGCACCTTCAGGCAAATTCGACAAATGACTAATACGTCCGGTATGCATCAGCTGAACAACTATTTTTCCTCCGCCCTGATGCACCGCAGTGGTAATTTTCTTCCAGCCTTCGATTTGCGATTTATTAAAAATTCCGGGAATGCGCGCATATCCCAATCCATTGGGAGATGGTGATGTCCCTTCAGTAATAATCAATCCCGCGCCTGAACGTTGATGATAGTATTCGGCCATTAATTCGTTGGGTATATTTCCAATGGCACGGCATCTGGTCATTGGCGCCATAACTACACGGTTTTTGACATCAATTGAACCTACCTTTTCAGGTGTAAATAACTTGTATGCTTTCATGTCTTCTATTTAAATTGTCGTTAATGCAAACAAAAAGAAGGTCAAAAAGTTTGGGAAAACTTCGATGATGCTAAAACTGATTCAGATAAAAGAGATAACTTTGGTTAAACAATAATTATATCAGAACAACCATGAATTCGTTCGAAAACTCTTGCCAGAAAATCCTTCAACTGATTGAAGTCTGGGAACCGCAACTATTGGCACTTTCAGAAGAAATAATTAGCGACCAGAAAAACATTCAGGATCGAAGTATTCGCCAAATTTTGGGGCATTTGTTCGATTCGGCATCGAATAACACGCACCGAATCATTCATTTACAGTACCGCGAAAATCCAATGACATTTCCGAATTATGCAACGATGGGAAACAACGATCGTTGGATTGCCATTCAGGATTACCAACATGAAGACTGGCACGATCTGGTTCAGCTTTGGAAATTTGCCAACCTGCATTTCGTGCATGTTGTGCGGAATGTTGATCAAACTAAGCTCGAAAACCAATGGATAAGTGGCGACGGTGAACTCATCTCGCTTCGCGAAAACATTGAAGGATACCTGCCTCACCTGGAATTGCATCTCGGTGAAATAGAAGAACTGATCAATCCATAGAAAAGCGTCAATGGTCATTAGTAAACTTTCTCCTTTTCGAATGACTGATGACTAATTTATTGTTTTGCGTATCTTTGCTCCTGAACAAAAAAATCGCTCATGGACTTTACTGCATTTCGGACAATGAAACCTTTTGCCCAACTGATGTTTGCCTTATTTGTAATGGTGGCTTCAGTTTTCATATTTATGGTTGTTGGAATGATTGCCGTTATTCCGATCTATGGCATCGGCGGTCTAATGAGCAGCATGTCAGAAACAAGCCTCAATTCTCCTGAAGGTCTTAGCTTTTTAAAATATTTTCAGGTTATACAATCCATCGGATTGTTTGTTGCCCCGCCATTTGCGATTGGCTGGCTGTATTCTGGAAACATCGGCGAATATTTGAAAATTAACCGTTCAGCTAAAGTACAGTCTTTTTTATTGGCAGCAATCTGCTTATTGGCAGTTATTCCGGTTATCAATTTTCTGGGTGCGATTAACAGCCAGATGAGTTTGCCTGAATCGCTTTCAGGCCTTGAAGGTTGGATGAAGACCATGGAAGATGCAGCAAAAATATTAACTGAGAAATTTCTAAAAGTAGATAGTTTAGGTGGCTTATTGTTCAACGTTTTCATGATCGCAGTTCTTCCTGCCTTGGGCGAAGAATTGATGTTTCGGGGTGTTATTCAGCGAATATTTTCGAATTGGACCAAAAATTACCATTGGGGTATCTGGATTACTGCATTTTTATTTAGCGCGATGCACATGCAGTTCTACGGATTTTTACCGCGGATGGCTCTTGGCGCCATGTTTGGTTACCTATTGGTTTGGACCGGAACCATGTGGGTACCCATTTTGGCTCACTTTGTAAACAACCTGATGGGAGTTCTGGGTTATTATCTGATTGATAAAGGCGTAATCTCAAATGATATAGAAGAGTGGGGGACTGGATCAGAACAAATTCCGCTGGTTATATTTAGTTTTTTGACGGTTGGGGCTTTGCTTTTTCTTATTTACAGAAGCGAACAGGCTAAAACAAAAATGCCCGTAAATCAGGTTGATTCACAGGCATCACGAATTGATTGATTTATTAAGAAAAGACAATACTTTGCTGTAGACTTTCCACTTCGTTTTTCTTTTGTTCCGAAGCGCGGTAAACATACACGATTCCGTATTCCGAAGCTTTCTCTCTTTTTTCGTCATCCGACAGATGAACGAGTGAGTTTTCAACTTCGTTCCACATTTCCTGAATGAGTTGGTCGGCTTGCTCACGCAATTCCGCAACTTTCATTGAGGCACGGTTGGTAATGTTCTGAAGCATTTTCTGGTGACGGTAGGCATCGACAAATTCTTCGTAATGAACTTTTACCAATGCAATCGATGGGCTGTAAATCGGACTTCCGCCTTTCATGATGCGTTTCTGCTCGCCTTCAATAATCCGTTCACCCCATGTCATTACGTTTGCTTCCAGATTTAGCGGAGGTGTCGCCTTCGAATTTGCTTTCAGTCCATAGAATTCAATGACTTCAGGTTTCATTTCACCACGCAGGATGGCAAAATTTACCACCTGAAGAAAATGGGATAAGTAGAGTTTCGATTTTCGGAAAATTTCGCCGTAGTCTTTCGACCGGTCGAACTGATTTTGTTTGGAGACATTTAACTGGCGAATCGCTCCTAGAAAATGCGGATAAAACGTCTGCAAATTCTCAAGGGTTTGCTGACTGAAAGCCAGTTTTTTCAACGCGGTTCTCTTACCAAGTTCCAGTCCAGCTTCAATGGCACGAAGCCTGGCCACATCTGTATTCGGTAATCTCCTGTAAGGCATAAATTAGATTTTAGGTACACTAATGCGAATATACAAATTGCACGTTCATTTTTCCGGCATTCGCAAAAGAACTAATTAACAGACAAATGTTTAAAAGGTGTATTAAGTATCAGTAATACACTATTTTATCACGTTGGTAATTTGAGATATTAACAATCTATTACTCATAAACTAACCCTATTTTGCCTGAAAACGTAAGGTTTTGGGTATCAGACGGCTTAAAAGGGTTGGTTGAACAGGGCAAAATCAACATTCTGAAGACCAGGTCGATGGATTTTCGAAGCTATTAGCTGCTTAGATGGCATAAAAAAAGCTCCGAAGGAAAACCTCCGGAGCTCTATAATAAATGTGTGCGACTAGACTAGTCTTGCAATTTAGCGCTTAAGAATTCACGGTTGTTGTACTTTATAGTTTAAAAAAGGAAAATTAAATTTATGAGAATATATATCTTTTCAAAGGATTTTCATTCAATAGAATTCTGAATACTATGAACTGGTATAACATAAAATGTCTTATTTTTTTGTTGAATAACATGCAGCTTGTACCTTTTCATGTCTTTTTTACTAGTCCAGTAATAATTATTAGTAATAAAATCCGGACTATTCATCACCAGCTTGCGCCATGTAGGTAAGTTTATAGTATAGCCATTTGCCTGATCAAGATCAACTTCCATCCATTCATAAGCAAATGGACTTCCTCCTTTTATAACTATTTTACAAATATCTTCAACTTTAGTTGAATCAACACATTTACCTTCTTTGTCGATAAATTTATATGAATATTGGCAATCGCCATCAATCATTATGTAAATATTCTCCTTTTTTGTCCAATAGTATATACACGTTCCGACTAACATGAGGATTGTAATGATGTAAATAAGCTTTTCTTTTCGCATGGCGTTTATTTTAAAATAGAGGGTTGCATATACCTAATAAGAATTTAAATATACGCAACCCTTCGAATTTATTATTGACAATTTAACCCTCTGTTTCTAAAATAAATTTCAGCATTTGAAATTTGAGTTTTTTCAGATGAAGTTAAATTTGGTAATCCATTAAGCGCAATGGCTCTATAATATTCTTCGGGAGCACTATATCCATTTTTACTATCATAGTCTTTCAAAAACCTTACCATTGGTTCCACATAATTATCTAACATCAATTGATGCTGATCAACATACTGCTTTCCTTCAGTATAACTAATATATTGAGCGAACATATTTTCAAAAGCTCCAGAGGTAGTTAGTTTTGAATGAAATATTTTTGCATGTAAGATTTCATGCATCATCGTCTTTGCTATTTCAAGCGAAGATCTATTATTAATATAATCCTTATCTATTGTAATTAGACATTCATCGTTGGAATTCCCGCTACAACTTCCATATGCATCTATAGGTTGCCCATAAGCATCAACTACATCCCCAACAGTAAAAGTAGCATTGCCAGGATTAAAACTTACTCCATCAGAGAAATTTGCCAAAAAGCTAGTTACCATAGGATTAAATGTTGATGATACAGTTCTTATAAGATTAGAATATACGCACATTACTTTGGGATTATTCTCAAAACTTGATGTGAGTTCAATTATCGGAACCTGATGTCCCGTGCACATTTCACAAGCAGCCGTAGCTGGTGTTCCACCACCATCTCCATCAACAGGTGCACTTTTGAGCAATGTCAGACATTTCCCACAAATCGGGCAAGTATTGCAATCGCAGGGTATAGTGGTTGGAGGAGGAGTTGTTCCACCTCCCCCGCCTGTACCACCATCACCACTATCCCAACAATATAGGACGCGAATAATTCTAATCGATCCATCAATAAATTCTTCAACCAAACACATACAGATTGTAGATGCGTTTTTCAACCTTAGTTCGCCACATTCATCACCCGTTTTTAAACTGCTCACTACTTTTATCTCTTTTTTCGGACTTTCAAGCACGATGGTTCCGTCAAAGTCTTTACCTTTCTTCGAATAATTCACTTTCTCGGTATCTTGCAGATAGTCGAGATCTTTTTTCGACGAGATAAAATACTCCATATAAGAAATAATTGTTCCTTTTTCCTTTATAAAAAGTAGCCGGTGATCCACATTAATCGAGGGATCTTTTTCAGCCATCACTTTATGTTTTTCTTTCAATTTTACTTGTACCTCAACAACAACTGAGTTGTCGATTTCCATAACCTGAGCGCTCGACCATTTAATTTCATCGGTCCATTTTAATAGTTCAAAGGTGTTCCGTTCCGGATTGCTTTCGAACCAGGATTTTACACCATCCAAGACTTCTTTCTTTTTCAGGTCAGCAGATTTTAATTCAGAATCGGCATCTTTCGCCACCTCATCATGACACGAATTGGCAAACAAAAACAATCAGGCTAGCAAGGCCAGACAAATAATTTTTTTCATACTTTTACAAAGGTTGTGGGTAAGTAGGCTGTAACTTTCTTGCCCGGTTAAACAATCAGATTTATTTGGCGATCTGGCAAACACCAGGTCGCTTTTTAATTAACAGAATAAATATACGGCTATGGAATTGCAAAGTCAATAGCTACCCATTTAATCGCCCCCCCCATTTTATCATAAACATCTAGCAATGTATAGCTTAGTGTCGACATGTTATGCATCATAAAATATAGTTATCCTTAGTGGGTTACCTTTTCGAATGTATAGAGTTCGAGGCTTTCAGACATAAAAAAACTCCGAAGGAAAACCTCCGGAGCTTTATCATAAATTTGTGCTATTAGACTAATCTTGAAATTTGGCGCTTAAAAATTCGCGGTTTAAGCGGGCGATGTTCGAAAGCGAAATGTTTTTAGGACATTCCACTTCGCAGGCACCAGTGTTGGTACAGTTTCCGAAACCCAGTTCGTCCATTTTGGCAACCATCGCTTTGGCACGACGGGCACCTTCAACGCGTCCTTGTGGCAACATGGCCAAATGGCTCACTTTTGCTGACACGAACAACATGGCTGAACCATTTTTACAAGCCGCAACGCAGGCACCACAGCCAATGCAGGAAGCCGAATCCATTGCTTCGTCTGCATCCACTTTCGGGATGGCAATTGCATTTGCATCGGGAACTCCACCGGTATTTACCGACACATAACCACCGGCTGCGATGATTTTATCGAACGCACGACGATCGACAATCAAATCTTTGATAACCGGGAAAGCGGCCGAACGCCAGGGCTCGATGGTGATGGTTTGTCCGTCTTTGAATTTGCGCATGTGCAACTGACAGGTGGTCACATCGTCATCTGGTCCGTGAGGACGTCCATTGATGTACAATGAGCACATTCCGCAGATACCTTCACGGCAGTCGTGGTCGAATGCAACAGGTTCTTTGTTCTCGTTAACAAGCTGCTCGTTTATCATGTCGAGCATTTCGAGAAACGAACTGTCGATTGAAACGTTAGCTAATTTGTAGGTTTCGAAACGGCCTTTCTCTTTCGGACCGTTCTGACGCCAAACCTTAAGCGTAATATTGATTGTATTTTCCATGATTGATGTCTTTATTAAAAGCCATTACTTGTAATTACGCTGAACCATTGAAACGCTTTCGTAAACCAGTTCTTCTTTGTGAAGTTCAGGGGCAACATCGTTTCCTTTGTATTCCCAACAGCCAACATAAGCGAATTTATCGTCCTGACGAAGTGCTTCACCTTCCGGAGTTTGATATTCTTCACGGAAGTGACCTCCGCATGATTCTTCACGGTTTAGAGCATCGCGTGCCATCAGATCGCCAATTACGATAAAATCAGCCAAACGACTTGCTTTCTCCAATTCGATATTCATTCCGGTTATATTTCCGGGAATGCGAACATTGGTCCAGAATTCTTTTTTAATGGCAGCAATCTTTTCAATAGCATTTTGCAGGCCTGCTTTGTTGCGAGCCATACCTACGAAATCCCACATCACCAACCCAAGTTCTTTATGCAGGCTGTCAACCGAACGTTTCCCTTTGATGTTCATCAGTTTTTCGAAACGAGCCTTTACTGCTTTTTCGGCTTCTGCAAATTCAGGTTCATTGGTAGTCATTCGTTTAACGGCGATATGATCTGCCAGATAATTCTGAATTGTATATGGTAATACGAAATAACCGTCAGCCAAACCCTGCATCAAAGCCGATGCTCCCAAACGGTTAGCACCGTGATCGGAGAAATTGGCTTCACCGGCTGCAAATAAGCCAGGAATATTGGTCTGCAATTCATAATCAACCCAGATACCACCCATTGTATAGTGGATAGCCGGATAAATCATCATTGGAGTTTCGTATGGATTTTCGTCAACAATTTTGTTGTACATCTGGAACAAGTTTCCGTAACGGGCTTCGATGGTTTTTTGACCCAAGCGATCTATTGACGATTTGAAATCGAGGTAAACGGCTAATCCGGTTGCTCCAACGCCAAATCCGGCATCGCAACGTTCTTTAGCTGCGCGCGAAGCAACGTCGCGTGGAACCAAATTCCCAAATGCAGGGTAACGACGTTCCAGATAATAATCGCGGTCGTCTTCAGCAATTTGTGTTGGTTTCATTTTGCCTACACGAATGGCTTCTGCATCTTCTTTTTTCTTCGGAACCCAGATACGACCATCGTTGCGCAATGATTCTGACATCAAAGTCAGTTTACTCTGATTTTCTCCGTGTACCGGAATACATGTTGGGTGAATCTGAGCATAACATGGATTGGCAAACATGGCGCCTTTTTCGTATGCCTTGATTACAGCGGATCCGTTTGATCCCATAGCATTGGTCGATAGGAAGAAGGTATTTCCGTAGCCTCCGGTTGCCAAAACTACTGCATGTCCAAAATGACGTTGTAATTCGCCGGTAACCAGGTCGCGGGCAATAATACCACGAGCTTTTCCGTCAACGATTACAATCTCGACCAATTCGGTACGGGTGTGCATTTGAACCGTGCCTAAGTTCACCTGACGCATCAATGCCTGATAAGCTCCAAGCAACAACTGCTGTCCGGTTTGTCCTTTGGCGTAGAACGTACGGCTAACCTGAGCTCCACCGAACGAACGGTTGTCGAGCAAGCCGCCGTATTCGCGGGCAAACG
>JBBQXI010000052.1:0-13788 GCA_038209805.1 Bacteroidales bacterium
AACGGACACGATTATTACAGCAAATCAATTACACATTTGTTACTGAACCGCTATATTTCGAGCCTGAAAGCCGATGAACTGAGCCAAAATGCCGACATCAACAATTTAAGCTCTCGCCAGATTGAAATCCTCAAACTTTGGGGCGAAAGCCAAACCAATCAGGAAATTGCCGACCGCTTTTTCATCAGTGTGAGAACCGTGGAATCTCATAAGAACCACATCATGCAAAAACTCAACCTGAAAAGTACCGTAGACATGGTGAAGTTTGCCATCAAGAACAACATTATTGAAATTTAAAGTGCCTGGATTTCGGAGTGCCAAAAATGCCTAAAGTTCAAATTACCAAAATCTAATAGTTTTTAATAGTTGAAATCTAATATTTGGCATCTGGCTGGCCAATCTCTACGAAACAGGCTGGAAGTGATAATCAGTTGCTCCCTAACTTTATGCACTCCACACTCTAGCTCACTCCGAACTTTTCTCCTTACGTAAAACACGTAAATCCAGTCCGCTCTGGCTGGTTCCTCAGCTATACGCATTATTTTTAGATCTCGAAAAAGAGTTGAATATCCGTATAATCAACTAAAAATCAGGAACAAATCCTAAAAATCATATCTAAAAAAATTTACAATGGCTGACATTTTAAACGTAAGAGTTAACGAGTTTATGGCA
Organism: Bacteroidales bacterium; assembly: GCA_038209805.1. GTDB lineage: Bacteria > Bacteroidota > Bacteroidia > Bacteroidales > Prolixibacteraceae > Aquipluma. The sequence goes on from JBBQXI010000052.1 coordinate 673, forward strand.
AAAGTAATTGCCAAAAACCCTGGAGAATCAGAATTCCATCAGGCAGTAAAAGAAGTGGTTGAATCGCTGATGCCTTTCATCGAAGAAAACCCAAAATACCATTATGCCAAAGTATTGGAACGCATGGTAGAACCTGAACGAGTAATGATGTTCCGTGTTCCTTGGGTTGATGACAATGGCGAAATTCAGGTAAACCGCGGTTTCCGCATCCAAATGAACAGTGCAATTGGTCCTTATAAAGGTGGACTACGTTTCCACCCAACGGTGAATTTGGGTATCCTGAAATTTTTAGCGTTCGAACAAGTATTCAAAAATAGCCTAACCACACTTCCTATGGGTGGTGGAAAAGGTGGTTCTGATTTCGATCCGAAAGGGAAATCGGATAACGAAGTCATGCGTTTTTGCCAGAGTTTCATGACCGAACTTCAACGTTTTATTGGCTCAGATACCGATGTTCCTGCCGGTGATATCGGTGTTGGTGGTCGCGAAATCGGCTTTTTGTATGGACAGTATAAACGCATCCGAAACGAATTTACCGGTGTATTGACTGGCAAAGCGATTGAATGGGGCGGAAGCTTAATCCGTCCGGAAGCAACCGGTTATGGCGCAGTTTACTTTGCCGACCAGATGCTGAAAACCCGCGGACAGGACTTGAATGGTAAAATTGCAACTGTTTCCGGTTCTGGAAACGTGTCGCAATATGCCGTTGAAAAACTAATTCAGATGGGCGCAAAAGTGGTTACTATGTCTGATTCATTGGGATTTGTATATGATCCTGCCGGTTTCGATGAAGAAAAGCTGGCTTTTGTGCTGGAATTGAAAAATATACGTCGCGGTCGAATCAAGGAATATGCTGACAAATACAACGTTAAGTATTTCGAAGGTCAGACTCCATGGGGAATCAAATGCGATGCAGCTTTTCCATGTGCAACACAGAACGAAATTAACGAAGACGATGCCAAAGAACTGTTAAAAAATGGCTGCTATGTAGTTTCTGAAGGCGCCAATATGCCATCGACTCCTGAAGCTGTTGAAGTATATATAAAAGCAAAAATACTTTATGGACCGGGCAAAGCAGCCAATGCTGGTGGTGTATCTACTTCAGGCCTTGAAATGTCGCAAAATTCAATGCGCTTGCCTTGGTCGCGCGAAGAAGTGGACGCCCGTTTGCACCAGATCATGATCAACATTCACGAAACCTGTGTCAAATACGGAACCGAAAAAGATGGTTTTATCAATTATGTGAAAGGCGCCAACATTGGTGGATTCATTAAAGTTGCCGATGCCATGATGTCTCAGGGAGTTGTCTGATTTTCATCGATATGTAAAAATATAAAAGGCTGTTCCGCGAGGTTCAGCCTTTTTAATGTAGTATGCATTATATTAAATCAATTCCGTTGGCTTCAGGCTGAAAAAGGACTTTCCCTATCCTCACAGTTTGAGTTCCTCCTGAAATTCTATACGAAATCGAATCTCCCACTTTGGCGCCCAACAAGGCACAACCCAAAGAAGATAAAACTGAAATTTGCCCATCTTCGTGATTTGCATCCTGAGGGTAAACTAATTTCAATTCTATTGTTTTTCCTATTTCAAGTAAGGTAACTTCTATACTCGAATCCATGGTTACAAAATCAGGCTTAATTCTTTTTGGAGCAACTTTCTTCGCCGTTTTGATTTCGATATTTAGAAAATTTAACTCCCTTATGTTTTCATTTCTTTCATCAAGTAACTTCAAGATTAATGAGTTTAATCTCAAGTAATCCAATTCCGTCAGAATAATTCCATTTTCCATGGTCATTGATTTTTACTTGTGCCTTATAATTTATTTTGACACATAAATCTATCACAGTGTTTGCTTGTAGATTGTGCTTTGAAAATAACGATCCAAACCTCTATTTTGTTTGCGGGGTCAAATAATCATCAGTTGAAATGATTAACACTTCAGAAAGAAAAACTAAAGTGAAGAATAAGCATTGTAGTCTATCCCTTCTCTTATTTATGGCGGGACAAGCAGTCAGCTTTCTGGAACAAAAGAAAAAACATTAGGGAAATCAGGAATTAAAGTAACTTTGGAATCGTGACTTCAAAAGAAACAGAAATAACTTTATTGTTTATTAACTAAATTTTAGAGAGATGTAAAATGCTGAACGAAAAACTATTGGAAATTTTATCACATCCTGCCGATGGGGAGGTTGCAATTGTAACTCAGGGCACAGATGGTTCACATGTTGTAAATACCTGGAATAGCTATATCAATATTATGCCAGATGGGAAAATGTTAATCCCTGTCGGTGGAATGAAAAAAACGGAAACGAATGTCGGAGAAAACCAGTTGGTTAAACTAACCATTGGAAGCCGCGAAGTTCAGGGATTAAATTACAAGGGAGCAGGCTTTCTGATTACCGGAACAGCAAGATTTGCAAAGGAAGGCGCCGAATTTAATTTAATTAGGGCTAAGTTTGCATGGGTTAGAGCTGTACTCGAAATAACAATCGAAACTTCGGTACAAACCCTCTGAAATTATTAATGGCCTATTGTCAGCCGGTAAGAAGGCGGGTTTTTAGTTTGAAAATACCATCTGATATGGTGATGAAAATTTCTCCTACTCTGAATTATGAAACGAGCATGTTCAGAAATTTTAAGAATGTGAAATGGAGACAATGCAAGTGCTTGAACAACTTTGTGGAACATGATCATCGTAATGTCAAAAGAAGAATAACCATCAGTACAGGATTTAAAGAATTTAATTCAGCTCCGCGAACTCTCTCAGGATTAGAAATAGTAAATATCATTAGAAAGAATCAGATTATAGATTTCAAATCTACTACCTCTAAAACGTTCTATTCATTAGCAGTATGAAGTTAAATAATATGTAAATCCAAAAATCAAATTGGGTTAATGCGACAGGATCATTCCATCGTGAAAATTATCAGGATAGATTAACAATGTAGAAGGTTGTTCATTGCTCATAATTGTTGCTTAAATCTGATTGTTTATTTCAAATATTTTTTGAAATTCTTTTTCAATATCTAAAACTTCACCATCATTCAGCAATGCAAATTCATTAGTCCTGCCCCTTTTTGAAAGTATTCCATTATTTTGTTCGAGGAATCTAACTAACATGAAGACCATCTTGTCAGGCATTTCATAATTGTTATCTAGGTAACGTTTAAACTCCTCGTATTTATAAATATAGTTGACTTCTTCTGGAATAATTCGCTGGATAGTATCCATAACACTATCGAATAAAAATTCAGCTTGTTTGGTTGCGTCAAAATACCGGTAATAATCAATAGTTTCATTCAATACTTTAACATTGTGATCGGGTGTAGTTTCCCATTCAATTAATTCAAGAATAGGGTGGGAGTATGATTCCAATACAATTCTGTAATCTTCAATCTTGTCCAAAATTGATGCTGATATTGGAAATATTACTCCCTGATGAGTAATTCCCAGTTTTGCTAAAATATGATGAATCAGATAACGATGGATTCGACCATTTCCATCAGAGAATGGGTGAATAAATACAAAACCAAACGCAATTACAGTGGCTGTTAGAATAGGATCAAATTTTTCTTTGTCAAGAAGATGATAAGTATTAATTAATCCGTCAATGAGTTTATTCACATCCTGCGATCTTGCTGAGATATGGTCAGGTATAGGTTCACCGGTTGTCCTTTCACGCTCACCAACAAAGCCGCCTTCTGTCCGAAACCCCATTTTTGTAAATCGTTTACTTTCAATGATTATTTCCTGAAGCCTCAGCAGTTCGTCTTTGGTTAATGGATTTTTTCCAGCTTCTCCAATTGCCTTTCCCCAACGCAAAGCCCGGTTAGTTCCTGGATTCTCCCCTTCAATGGTAAAAGATGCTTTGGAGTCCTTTAATAATAGAAATGATGCAGCACGTTGCATGACCTCTTTATGGATACTATTAATATAGCTGTTCTTTTGGTCCTGAAAATTGGATGAAATATATTCTTCCAACTTTGATGTACGATAAATCAGTGGGCAAAAATCGGGTGTCCCAGGTAAATTGTCGATTATACGATGACGGGATGATCGTTTACCTTCGATGGCAAATTGTATTTTATCATCGATCAGAGGGATGAAATTCCCCATGTCTAAGTCCGAAATATCCAATTGGCTGTTAAAAAGCCATTCATATAAAAACCAGACTCTGCGACTAAATTGACTTAATGGTTCAATTTGGACAAGCGTATTTATTGTATCAATATCTAATGCGTCGAATAATTTTTTCAGTACGAGCAGATTTATTCCTTCGTATTTCAACGCAAAAACCAATTGTTTGAATAATGTTTCATCTGGTTGATGCCTTGGCGTGAAGACTTGCCATTCTTTTGTATGATATTGCCTTTTCTTTTGACTGATTAATGCTAATTTCTTTGGAATTGGCACTGATAAATTAAATTGTTCTATGATTGCGCCATATCCAACCAAGAATCCTTCTTCAGGAGCTATTCTGCCGTGAAAAGTGGTTATCTTCTGTGAAATAGAGTTATTATTCATCTGTTGTTGTGAAAAATGGTTATTTCAAATATAAGTGAAAAATGGTTATCTATGGTGAAAAATGATTATTTATTTTATTTAATGGTGAAAAATAGTTTTATAAATTTTTGTGTGGATGAATATGGAGTAATTTAAATCACTACTTTTACTACGCAAATGGAAGCAAATTGATACTCAAAACAGTTTGTTTTCGAGGTGGCAATTCGGGAGTTTGAAAGATTTTGAAAAATTAAATAGTTGATATTTAGTCGTATAGTTGAAGGGTTACATTCCAGCCAGCTCCACTGAGAACAAAATAACTCTTGTAAATTAAATACTTGCAGGAGTTATTTGTTTTTTTTTGAGAAATGCATATAAAAGCAAAAGTGGTGTATCTCTGAGGGGGTAAGTGGGTAGTTCCTGAGTTTAAAAATAACTACTCCCGAATTGCATCTAATGAATTGAATTACATTATTTTGCGTTTAAAGTTCTGTTCCACTAGCAATATCTTAGTAGTAACAATTTAAATTCTATGTTCAATTAAAGAGCTTGAAACATTCAGTGTTCGTTTATGACTTCAAGAACTTGTGGTAAGTTGCATTGCAAAAGGGAAGGACCACAAGAAATTTGAGCTTGGATCTAAAGTTTCATTTGCAATCGCCAAAACAACCAGTGTGATTGTTTCAGTTGTTACATTCAAAGGTGGCACATTAAAAGTATACCCTTGATTTCCATGAGAGAATCATCCGCAAACGAGCAACTCAGGCAACTGTTGATCGGCGATGCCGATGCGGAAAAATAATTGACAAGACCCTGATTCATAGCCTATAACCACCCAACGTTATAGATAGTTTTTTGCAGGAACAAGCAACAAGAACACGGTTTAGATGAAGAGCTGCTATTGAACCAATCTTTGGACATGCCAAACAAGACCATTGCATGGCAAGATACTATTTGAAAGGATTTGTAGGAGATTAGATTAATACCCTGAAGGTGGATATTCCAGCGATGGTTGCGGAAAGTTAAACTTTTGCCCGATTTTTATTCGAATGGGTTATTTATAGCATGATGAGAACCAAAGTTCATAATTCTTAGTCATCAATATGGGCAAATATATGTCCAATGAATGCCGCTTTAGGTCCTTTTCGCCAATATGGCCAGCCCAAAAGAGCCCGGCGATTGAATTTCCGATTAGTATAATATGTTAGCAAATCATGAAAGATCATGTTTTCGAAGCATGATTGTATATTTCCGCCGTTTTCAAGCTTTCACGACCCAAGCCTAAACTTATAGTAAAGGATAACGTTTAATATCGACCTCGTGCATCATTTGATAAATGTTTTCGAAAATCAATTCTACGTTTGGTTTTGTAAAATATTCTCCGTCGATTCCGTAAGCCGGACGATGTTCCATCGCAGATAAAGTTCGCGGGGCGGTATCCAGATAATTGAATACCTGCTGCTCCTGCAATACTTTTTGCATCATGTATGCAGTGCCGCCGCCCGGAACATCCTCGTCTATAAAAATCACTTTGTTGGTCTTTTTTACCGATTCGAGAATAAGGTGATTCACATCGAAAGGCAATAATGTTTGGACATCGATAATTTCAACTGAAATGTTTTTGATTTCCTTCAGGAGATGAGCCGCCTTTAGCACATGATGAACATTCCAGCCGTAAGTTACAGCGGTTATATCAGCTCCTTCATGAACGATTTCAGGAACACCCAGCGGTACTCTAAACTCTCCCATATTTGATGGTAGCAGTTCTTTCAGATTATATCCTTTCAATGGTTCAATCACCAGAGCAGGATCATTTGCTTCGAGCAGGGTGTTATATAATCCGGCCGCCTGGGTCATGTTTCGCGGAACGCAAAGATAAATTCCCCGGAGTGAACCCAGAATGAGTTGTATGGGCGAACCTGCATGCCAGATTCCCTGCAATTGATGTCCTCTGGTTCGAATGATAAGCGGTGCTGCCTGTTTGCCTAAAGAGCGGTATTGCATACTGGCCAAATCGTCGCTTAGGGTTGATTGTGCGTAGATTAAATAATCGAGGTATTGAATTTCCGCAATCGGGCGGAACCCTCTCAGAGCCAATCCGATCCCCTGTCCGATAATTGTCGTTTCCCGTATTCCGGTATCAGAAACCCGATCGGATCCGTATTTGGCCTGCATGCCTTTCATTCCCTGGTTTACATCGCCCAACTTTCCGGTGTCCTCTCCAAAAGTGATTAAGTTCGGGTATTTTTCGAATAGTGCATCAAAGTTCTGATTAAGAATTTGTGATCCGTTTACCTGTGGGGTATCAATGGGATATTTGGCAGAAATACCTTTTACCTGAAGTGCCGAATCTTTGCCTTCCCTGTAAAGGTTGGTATTATAGAATTTTTTGTTTTGTTCCCCAAATTTTGCGGACCATTCCATAAGTTCATTTCGTTGGTCAGTTAGGCCATTTGTCCCGTGTATTTCAAAAATTATACGTTTGGCAAAACTGTAAAACGCACGTCTTGTTAAGAATACCTTGACTTTAAGGGACTCCAGTTCATCCGCATAATTAAATTTTCCCCATGATTTCACATTTATCTGATCAACAATGTGGGTCAGTGATTTTATTTCTACCGAAAAACTATTTGTATAATGTTTCCAGGCCTTGTTCCTGGCATTTTTAGCGGTTTTAGCAGCTCTGGTTTCAATTTCAAAAAGTGTATCCTGATCAGATTTTCCGGTTTCAAGCAACCACTTTCGAAATTGGGTTAGGCAATCAAACTCGGTTTCCCATTCAAGTCGCTCTTTCGATTTGTAATGCTCGTGCGATCCGGAGCTGGAATGACCCGTGGGTTGGGTTAATTCCTGAATGTGAAATAATACTGGATTTTGAGTTTGGCGGCAGTGGTCAATGCCTTCGGAAAAGGTTTGCAGCAACCTGGAGTAATCCCAACCTTTGCAGGTATAAATTGAAATTCCATTGTTCCCATTATCGTTTTCAAAACCTTTTAACGCTTTTGATATGCTGGATTTTGTTGTTTGCAGTTCAATTGGCACACTTATTCCAAAACCGTCATCGTAAACAGCCACAGCCAAAGGAACCTGCATAACCGCAGCGGCATTAATTGTTTCAAAAAACATTCCTTCAGATGTACTGGCATCGCCAATTGAGCCAAAGGCCACTTCATTTCCATCGACATTATTCTGCAGATGTTTTTTCAATTCAGGATTTTGCCTTACCATTTTTGAGGCCTGTGCAAGCCCCAACAACCTGGGCATCTGTCCTGCAGTTGGCGAAACATCTGAAGCAGAATTGAATTGTTCCATCAGGTTTTGGATCTGACCCTCGGAATTTATATTTGCAGTACTGAAATGATTGTTGAAATTTCGTCCACCGGTTGATGGATTGAACCCTGCATCCGTATCACCATACATCATGGCAAAGAACTCTTCAGGCTTTAGTAAATCCAGCGCAAGCATAAATGTTTGGTCACGATAGTACCCTGATCGCCAGTCGCCTTTTCGGAATGTTTTGGCAAAGGCAACCTGGGCCAGTTCCTTCCCATCTCCAAAGATTCCAAAATGCGCCCGTCCATTGAGGACCTCCTTTCTTCCCAAAAGGCTTAACTGGCGGCTTAAACAAACTAGGTAATAATCATTTAATGCGATCGTTATCGCTTCTTCTTTAATTTTTACCAGAGATGTTGTTTCCAGATACATAAGTTTCAACAGGTATTAAATTTGCATTTTTATAATAGAGAATTTCCAAACCAAGAAAAAAGATACTTTTATCACAGAGAACTCTTAGTGAAAAGAAAACTGCATTGAGATAAACATAGACTTTGTCTGTTTGTTTTCCTTCGTCTCTCATAAAGCTAAAATATTAAAGGATCTACATGTCCAGTATTTGGATGTTTATAATGGCTTATCTGTATTTCTTTTCACGATACTACAGTAATTGTTAGTTTGTGTAGCCTTAAATACACTCACTCTATACAATTGTAATACAGCAATTCTTATATGATAATGGTATGGACGGACTTTTATTGTGCGGATGAGAGATTGCTTAAAAGTGGAAATCTTTATTCCATCAATTTTCAAAAAAAATCTGAAACGCACTTTCAATCTTTTTACCTTCATCATACTTTAGTACTGAAAATTCTTTGGCTCTCAGATAATGGATTCCGCCATTTTATTCAAGAAACCTAATCAGTATTGGCACTAATTTATCCGACATTTTTCTTTGGAATTAGAACAGGTAATTGTATTGCGATATGATTGCTCCGTAACCTACACGGTAGCTTTCTTTCGGCGCTACTCTACCGTAACAAATAGTTATTTTCTCTAAAATTGGCTTATTATTAATCGATTCCTGTGGTAAATGATTTTTATAATTACAATACATTTGAAACCCAATTTAATAACTTTAGCGTCATTCTTTTCAGGAAGGAAACCTATTTCAGAAACCCATGAATCCCATTAGAACAGCTGTTTTATCCATTATTTTGTGTATTTCCATTGTTCATAATTTATTTTCACAAGACAGTATCAAGGTTAAAAAGGTAAAGGTACTGCCTGTACCAACCTTTGGATATTCTCCTGAAACAAAGACTTACGTTGGCGTGGTATCGCTTTTTACGATAGACCTTTATCAAGATAGTGTTACGAGATCGTCCAATTCAAAAGTTGAATTTAATTATACCTGGAATAAGCAGATTATTCTGGAAACTGAATGGAATTACTTTTTAAAAGACGAAGCCTGGTTTACCCAAGGGTTACTCCATTATTCCAAGTACCCGGACTTGTATTATGGAATTGGTGATAATACTCCCAATTTCGCTGAAGTCAATTTCGAGAGTACCCGAATAAAAGCAGATATTGACCTTCTGAAGAATATTAAAAACAAGTGGTTTGCTGGTATTGGATTAAACTATTTCAACTTTACAAACGTCAGTTATAGCAGTGCTAAACTGGTTTATCCGGAATTGAAAGATGCATCAACCTGGGGGCTTAAAATGATTCTGTTAAAAGATTCGAGAAATAACATTCTCACACCCACAAAAGGTACCTATCTCAAGTTTATCAATTCGTTTAAATTTAGTGATGCATTTTATGACCAAATAACCTTAGATGTGCGTCAGTATTATAGTTTTGGAATGAAACAAAACCAGACGATTGCAGGTCGTTTTTATCAGTCTTCCGTTTTAAATACTCCTCCATTTTATGACTATTCGCTTATAGGTGGAGACAAACTGGTCAGAGGTTATTACTTCGGAAGATACCGGGACAAGAACCTTTCAACATTACAGTTGGAATATCGGGTGAATCTATTCTGGAAATTTGGGCTGGCAACTTTTGGAGGAGTTTCAGCAATCTATCCAGATTTATCTTCTATTGGCAACATAACAGCAAAGCCTAATCTCGGCGTCGGTTTAAGATTTCTGGTTGACAAGAAAGAAAATACAAGTTTAAGATTTGATTATGCTGTTGGAAGTGACGATCAATCCGGCTTTTATGTGAGTTTTGGTGAATCGTTTTAATCTGTGATATTGGCGTTTGAACACATTCAAACAGTATAAGGGTGTCTGGCTCTATCAAATTATTTCGAATTGATGAAAATCAGATAATCGGCAATTTGGTCAATTTCATCTGCTGAGAGTGTCGGTTTGGGCATTTTCTTATTCTTGAAATCAACCAGTTTCTCAAAATCCGGGTCTTGAATCGATCTTTTAATGTATTCGCGATCGACTTTAAGAGAATGTTCTTTACCTCCCTGAATTACAATTACATCAGTATTTAAAATTTTACTTAATGCAGGTCCATACCTGGCTTCACCCGATAGCGAATGACAGGTGGTACAACCAACAGATAAAAATAAAGCCTCACCTTTTTGGGTGCTTTCTTTAGTCGTTATTTTATTGTTGTTCTGAGAATCACATCCTGAAATTAAGAAGACAATCAGGAAAATTAGATTGTTTTTCGCCATTGAACTGATTTGTATGTCGAACTGAAATTCGATTTCAAATGAATGTTGTCAGCTAATAACACCAATCTTTCTTAAAACGTTCACTGGTCTACTTTGAATGTTAGAATTTCTGAGTAATTATTCTGCTACTTTCTACGCCTGCCAGCTTCGCAGATTCTTTAAAAGAAAAAATCAACCTTTTCGATCCTGAATTCAGGGGAAAGGGTTGATTTTTTATGTTTCGTGAGTTGAACTGACTACGAATACATTGGCCGCAGTTTGGCTATTTCTTTTTACTAAGCTTTCCGTTGTTTGTCCACAGAGTTATTCTTCCCATCCGGTCAAACGGCGGATAAGTGTGCATGTTCCCTGTTACCAAATCAATTTGTCCGTCATTGTTGAAATCTCCGGGTTCACAACAAAGAATATGTGTTGGATTTTTAGTGATTTCATGTTTTGTGTATTGCATATTCCCTGTATTTTCAAGCCAGATTAAACTATACGAGTCGGGTTTATCCCATAAATTGAATTCACTTACTACGAAAAGGTCAAGATCACCGTCGTTGTCAATATCAGCAGCCCGTAAATTAGTTGCACCTGTGAAGCTACAAAGCCGGTGGAATTCAAATTTCATGTTCCCTTTATTTTCAAGCCATTGTGCACCATGCCAAGGGCGTCCTTGTGGCGGTATATAATCAAATGCATCTCCGTTGCTATACAAGATATCCATGTCACCATCTTTGTCCAGATCGCACATGGAGATTCCGCTTGAACCATAATCCTGATTACTTGAACCCCATATTAGGTTGGGCTGAAAATTTCCTTTCCCATCATTGATGAAACAATAAATCTCTTCCCATTCCTGACTGACCAGCGAAACGATGTCCAGATCACCGTCTTTATCGACATCTACAATTTCAACATTTATCGGTCCGGAAAGATTTTGCAGGATATGACTTTTAAATTTCCAGTCGCCCAGGTTTTCAATCCAGCGTGTTTCTCCATCATCGTAACCGAATTGTGCAACTGCCAGATCCATGTCGCCATCCTTGTCCAAATCGCCTGCCCGAACATCCGAAACGCGGGCAATCTTATCTACAACCAAATGTTTGGTGAAATGACTATGCCCATCGTTTTCAAGAATAACTACCGAGCCTATTTTGTCGTTGTTGGGAAACAGCATTCCCAAAACGGCAACGATTAGATCCAAATCTCCATCTTTATCGAAATCGATGGCCTGAACGTGTGCCGGAGCTATCAAATCTCCTGCAAGAATTGATTCCGTATAGACGCCTACGGGATATTGTCTGATCCAATTGATGGTATTATTTTTTGCATCACAATCAATGACATCAAGCAAACCATCACTATCCAAATCGACTGCCTGCAGATGTGAAATGAGTGGCGGTTCAGTAAATTTCAGCCCAATGGGTAAAGAGGTAAGGAAATCAATTTTTTTGCCGGAATTATTTTGTGACGCATTTTCATCTGCAACTTCTTTTGAGCCTGTTTTGGTAGTGATTCTCTTGATGGCATCTCCCATACTCATTCCACTGCGTCTGGCTTGATAATTCAGGAATAATAATGGAATTCCAACGATTACAAGTAAAATTATGAGGAGTGGAATGAAATTTTTCAGGCCTTTTTTCTTCTTTTGCGAGGTTTTTTCTTTGGTCATGGTTTAAATTCTGTAGAATATGGTTGAGTGTAGTTCGTGCTTTCCTGCATTGGACATAAAACTAATTAAAAAACTAAATTCTGTTGAGTTTTTTTTATAAAATAGTTACTATTGATCCCTGAATCCTTGATTTTAAAGAAAAGCATCAGAACCCAATGCTAATATTTACCAAAACGATTACCTGAACTAAACTTCAAGCTTGAAAAAATACAGGAAGTACATACTATCCATTTTTATCATTTTCGGATTCGGGTTGATTCCAGCTTTGATCTGCCAAAATTTTACAGAGAAACCGGTTGATCGAAACATTCATGTACGAAGCTTCCGATATGGGAAAGATCCTTCTGTAATACGCTGCAACCGTGGAGATAGGCTGCATCTGACCTTTTCAACCGAAGACACAGGGCATTCATTTTTCCTCGAGGAGTTTGATATGGATGCTAAAATTAGTCCGGCTCGTGATAAAGTTGAAGTTTTCAGGCCGAGTGATCCAACGCAAGAATCAGTTACAACAGAAGAAGTGACGTTTACGGCAAGTCATCACGGAATTTTGAATTATCTGGTTGCCCGAAGCAATTACCGCTGTCACGTTTGGTGTGGACCTATGCATGCTTTTGAAATGGGAAAACTGGTGATTTGGCCCAATACGTTGCTGATTTTCAGCCTCGGGTGTGTACTTGGAATATTGGTTTTAGGATTGATTGTTATTTTTAGGAAAAGAACTGCTAGCACAACAGTTGATTCAGAAGAATCAGCTTATCGTGATATTTTGAAAAACTCCCCGTTTCTCCGGAAAATAATTTCTTCCAGATGGCCGCAGATCATTTTAGTCATTCTCTCCATGATGATGATTTACGTGGTACTCCTGACCACTTTGTTTGGAACCAAAGTTTCGGGCCGTAACCTTGGAGTTCTTTTGATGTGGGCAATCTGGTTATTTTTACTTGTGGCTATTCTTACGCCCTTTTTAGGAAGAATATGG
>JBBQXI010000053.1:0-13731 GCA_038209805.1 Bacteroidales bacterium
GGTTTTCCGAAGGATTTCCCTGAAATTGATTTGCTCAAATACAAATCGTATGCCTTCACTTCACGAATTTCAGATTCGGATGTTACCGGCAATGCTTTTGTGGGTAAAATAGTAGCTGCATTTAAAGAATTATCGCCTGTAAACCGGTTCCTAAACACAGCAATTGAGAAGTGGTTGTAAATCTTATTTTCTCAAAATAGGTCGTTTCATATGCCAATATCGACCATTCGGGTAAAATTTTGAACTTTACTCAAAATAATTTTAAAAGTAGGGTTACGAAAAACTTCGTTTGAGTATTAATTGTTGTGAGTATTCATATTCATCCGTCCACCAAAAATTCTGTAACAGAAAAAAAGCCAATCGATTCTCGACTGGCTTTTTTGTGTTTTAAGCTATGAGCACTTTGCTAAGTGTACAAATATCGTTTGATGTTCCTTTTCGGTGTCTTTTCAAATTCTTTATCAACAAGAATAATCGAGTTCAACTGTGCAAACTTAGGAAGTACTTTGTTCACCTGCCTGCAGTTATCAGCCATGATTTCATTCAGTCGTTTTTCTCCAGGTTTCTCTTTATCAATCAGTTCCGGATCAGGAAAAACAAATGCCACCAGCTTCTTTTCCCTCTCAGTAATCACACATTCAAGAACATACGGGAAGTTACTGAGTTTAGCTTCCATTTCTTCTGGATAAATATTCTGTCCTGATGGCCCAAGCAGCATGTTTTTGCACCGTCCACGAATATATATGAAATTGTCGTGATCAATAATTCCAAGGTCGCCTGTATGCAGCCAGTCCTCACTATCAATGGCATCAGCGGTTGCCTTCTCGTTTTTGTAATATCCGAGCATCACATTTTTTCCTTTAACCAGTATTTCGCCAACCTCTTTGTAAGGATCGTTTGAGTCGATTCGAACTTCCGTCCGGTCAACCAGCTTCCCGGCAGATGATGGGCGGAAACTTGTTGATGGCTCATAAGATATCAACGGACCACATTCGGTCATTCCGTAACCGATCGTAAAAGGAAATTTGATTTTCCGGAAGAATGCTTCCACCTCGTGGTTGAGTGGTGCGCCGCCAATAACGATTTCGTGGAAACAGCCACCAAAGGTTTCAACCAGACTAGCACGTACTTTTTTATACAGAATCAACTGAATTCCGGGCACTTTGAGTAAGAATTTCACGATTGGTTTTTCGAGAGCAGGCAATATCCGTTTTTGGTAAATTTTCTCGATAACCAGTGGTACAGAAAGTATGAGTCGAGGTTTTATTTCCTGAAAAGCTTTAACGATAAGTTGCGGCGTGGGTGCCTTTGAAAGAAAAGTAACATGGCAACCCACCGAGACCGGGAAGAGAAACTCGAACAAAAGTCCAAAAACGTGCGCCATCGGCAAGAAAGAAACGATTCGGTCTCCGGCTTTGAGCGGCATGTGCTCCTGTGCATAAATGATGTTCGACAGTAAACTTCGGGCTGGAATCATAACCCCTTTGGTAAATCCTGATGTTCCGCTGGTATATGAGATGATGCTTAAGTCTTCATCTTGATATTCGTCCAACTCAAAATTGTCCGGACTTGATTTTCCGGCATGATCAAGTGTAAAACATTTGGCCCAACGATCTTTTTCATCCTGGCTGAGAAATGAAAGTGCGGAGAAGTCTGTCAGACTTACTACGCCTGTTATTGCCGGAATTTGCTCTCTGCTCAGCTTTTCAAACAGGCCATCAGCAGCAAAAAGAAATACCGATTCGGAATGGTTCAGAATGTGATGAATGTCTTCCGGATTAAAATCGGGTAAAACCGGAACTGAAACGGCACCATATCCTGAAATTGCTAAAAATGAAATGGCCCAGTTGGCAGAATTACGTCCAAGTAAAGCTATTTTATCCCCTTTTCGGATTCCGGATTCACGAAAATAACAATGAATTTGTCTGATAATCTGCGCTGCATCGCCATAGGTGCAGGTAGAACCCTGAAAGTCGGTAAAAGCTGGTAATTCCCAGTTTTTTTTAAATGCCTCAGCATAAAGTTCTATGAGTTTGTCTCCGTTCATATCAAATTGTTTCAAATTTCAGGTTCCGGATTTTATACTTCTTTCACAATACGCGAAATGCGTTTTACCACATCTTCCACTTGGTCAACAGAGGTTATTCCGATGGTCATACAGTCAACGTTTTTACTTCCAATCACATACCTCAGTGACTTTTCACGCTGACTCTCTTCCGACAGTTTGCCTTCGCCAAATATTTTCATTCCGATGATGCCCTTTCCGCGATCATGTGCTTTTCTAAGTACAGCCATCACTTCATCGGGACTTGCATCCATGATAACGCCTTCAGGATTGATGCGTGCCAGAATTACATCAACCCAAGGATCATCGGCAGCAACTTTCAAGGCTTCAAAACTATGGCATGAAAGACCCACAGCTTTTACAATCCCTTTTTGTTTGGCTTCCGAAAGGGCCTCAATGTATGGTTTTTTTTCTTCCTTCCACTTTTCATTGGTCATGCAATGCAGCAATAGTATATCAAAATACTCAGATCCGGTTTCTTTCCTGAACCGATCGATGGTTGTTCTTGGAGCATCTTTATTCCATTCTTCAGGGCGGGTCCAGATTTTCGAAAGTAGAGTCGCTTTATCGCGAGGGATTTCTTTCAGGATTTCTTTCACATTTTGATGCGAACCATAGAGATCAGCTGCATCATAAAAAGTCATTCCTCTTTCATGAGCATAACGGGCAATTTTTAACCAATTCTGAATGCCCATGCGGGTCATGTCTGAAGATTGCTTTCCTCCGTGAGTTCCGGTTCCAAGTGCCAGATGTGGAACGATCAACCCGGTTTTTCCCAGTTTCACACGATCAATCATCGAATCGGCCGGATTAATGTATGAAATACCGGCAAACCCAGTTGAAACAGCAGCGGCTCCTATCAGCCCAGCTTGAATAAACTGCCTTCTTGAAATTTGTGTCATCTCGAATGGTTAAATTGGTTATAGAATTACACTCTGAATTGTTACGCTATCCCTGCCTTTTTATTGCACCAGCGGAACATTTGGCGGATGAAGATAAGAAAATATTTTTACGAAGGGTTTAAATATTTGGCTAATTATCTGAATTTCAGTCTGAAAATAATTGTTAGAAAACTGTTGGTAACAATTTGATTTGTAGAAACAACAATAAGAATCTGAAATGCTTTTTTAACTATTTTTAGCATTTAAATCACTTACAACTTAAAGATTACATTATGAAGAAATTAGTCCTTGTTCTATTTGTTAGTTTGCTCGCATTAGGCACGTTTGCCCAGAATCTACAAACTCATTATGACATGGGGAAAGATCGTGGTTACCTGACCACAACCGTTGAAATGTTTCGTCCGGATAAAACCGGAAACACTTTCTTTTTTATCGACATGGATTATGGCGTTGGTGGTATAAAGAATAGCCCTGCATTGGCTTATTTTGAAATTGCCAGGTGTTTTACTTTGGGGAAATCACCTTTTAGCTGGCATGTTGAATACAACGGTGGCTTTGGACAATGGAAAGCAGGCACTGCAAGTGGCGCATACTCCATTAGCAATGCGTGGTTGACCGGTATTGATTATTCATGGAATGCAAAGGATTTTTCTAGAGGATTTTCGTTAAAAGTTTTATACAAAAATATTGCGAACACCATTGATTCAAAACCAAACAGCTTTCAGTTAACAGCTGTTTGGTATCTTGATTTTGCAAAAGGCAAATTGAGATTTGATGGTTTTGCTGATCTTTGGAGAGAAAAAACTGGTTTTGGAAACATGATTTTCCTGACAGAACCTCAATTGTGGTACAACTGCACCAAGAAATTTGCTGTAGGTAGCGAAGTTGAAATAAGCAATAATTTTGCCGGTCACGATGGCTTCATGATCAACCCAACCGCTGCGTTGAAATATACTTTCTAAATTTAAATTCATGGAATTCTTAACTAAATATTTTAAGCTACAGGAGAATAATACGACTGTACGCACCGAGATTATCGCAGGTATTACAACCTTTATGACCATGGCCTATATTTTAGCCGTTAATCCTGATATTCTGAGCGCTACCGGAATGGATAAAGGTGCAGTTTTTACCGCTACAGTTGTTTCTTCTTTAATTGCAACTCTGGTTATGGCTTTGTATGCTAAGTTGCCATTTGCTTTGGCTCCTGGCATGGGACTTAATGCTTTTTTTGCTTTTACTGTTGTTTTAGGCATGGGGCATTCGTGGCAATTTGCTCTTACGGCAGTATTTATTGAAGGATTGATATTCATTGCTTTAACTGCATTTAATATACGAGAGATGATCGTCAATTCGATTCCAAACAACATGAAACATGCGATTTCTGTGGGTATCGGACTTTTTATCGCTTTTATCGGATTGAAGAATGCCGGAATCATTGTAAGTAGTCCAGCCACCTTTGTAACCTTAGGTAATCTGACTGATTTCACCAATAATGCCGGAGCGATCGTTGCTTTACTTGCTCTTATTATCACAGGTGCTCTTCTTGCATTGAGAGTTAAAGGTGCCTTGTTGTATGGTATTCTGATTGGTACTGCTATCGGCTTTCCTTTTGGTGTAACTCATTTACCCGCTTCTTTGGAAGTTACACCCCCATCATTAAGCCCTATATTCATGAAATTTGAATGGGGTCAAATCATGACCATGGATATGTTGGTTGTTGTATTTACCTTCTTATTTGTTGACATGTTTGACACTGTTGGTACTTTAATTGGTGTGTCATCGAAGGCTAACATGCTCGACGAAAAAGGGAATGTACCTCGTGTAAAACAAGCTTTAATGGCTGATGCTATTGGAACAACCGCTGGAGCCATTTTGGGAACATCAACTGTTACAACTTATGTTGAAAGTGCTGCAGGTGTTTCGGAAGGTGGACGTACTGGTTTGACTTCGCTTACAGTTGCCGTATTGTTTTTCTTTGCCCTGTTCCTTTCTCCAATCTTTTTAATGATTCCGGGAGCTGCTACTGCCCCGGCATTGATTTTAGTTGGAGCAATGATGATGACACCAATTAAAAACATCGATTTTGACGACTATACTGAGTCAATTCCTGTTTTCCTAACCATCGTAATGATGCCACTCACTTACTCTATTGCTGAAGGTATTTTGTTTGGTGTTCTTTCGTATGTTATCCTGAAATTACTGACCGGTAAATTCAAAGATATTTCAATTGTTACAGCAGTACTTGCAGTGTTATTCCTGCTGAAGTTCCTGATGTAATCAAATTTTGTATTTATAAAAAAACAGGCTGGACCTTTCGGTTCAGCCTGTTTTTTTATATCCTACTGTCGTTTCCAAGTACTCACTGAAGAAAATTCCCGATCAATTTTGACCAAGTATTTACTCTTCAAATTTCTGAAAAAGCGTACTTACAATATGACCGCCAAAGCCGAAAGAATTATTTAAAGCGGCATTCACCGGCTGTTTACAAAGCGATTGTTCAACCCGAATCCGTGAATCGATAGCTGTATCGCGGTTCTGCAAATTGATTGTTGGAGGAATCACATTCTTATTAACTGACAATATACAACACATGGCCTCAATGGCACCAGCAGCTCCAAGTAAATGCCCAGTCATCGATTTGGTACCTCCTACGGCTACCTTGTCCAAACAGGTGTCAAAAATGGCAGAAATCGCTCTTGCTTCGCTGAGATCGCCAACAGGTGTTGATGTTGCGTGAGCATTGATGTAATCTATATTTTCCGGTCTTAAACCAGATTCCCGCATGGCTTCTGTCATTGCCAATTGAGCGCCAAGTCCATCGGGGTGTGAGCCGGTAATGTGGTAGGCATCCGATGCCAGCCCATAGCCAGTCATTTCAGCGTATATTCTAGCTCCCCGTAGCTGGGCATGTTCTAGCTCTTCGAGCATCAAAACCGCGCCTCCTTCGCCTAAAACAAAGCCATCGCGGGCTTCATCAAACGGGCGCGAAGCCGTTTCAGGGCTGTCGTTACGTTCGGAAAGAGCTCTCATTACATTAAACCCACTAACTGTTGAAATGGTTATTGGAGCTTCAGAACCTCCAGCCAACATAACTTCGGCCTTGCCCATTTTGATCAGGTTATACGAGTCGGTGATGGCGTGATTGGAGGATGAACAGGCCGAAACGGTGGCATAACTGGCTCCACGCAAACCGTATTTGATTGAAATTATTCCGGATGCCATATTGGGTATCATTTTGGTAATGAAAAAAGGGCTGATCCTACCCTTTGCATCAGGTGAAAAGTATTCCCGAATCTCATTTTCGAAGGTTCCTATCCCGCCAATTCCAGTCGCCCAGATAACACCGCAACGATTTCGGTTAACCTTTTCAAAATCAATTCCTGAATCGCTGATACATTCGTTGGTTGCTGCCAGTGCATATTGCGAAAATAAATCGTTTTTTCGCGCTTCCTGCTTTTCCATATATTGCAGCGGGTCGAAATTTTTCACTTCACAAGCAAACCTGGTTTTTAATCCGGAAGCATCGAAACGTGTGATCATTGCGGCTCCGCTTTTCCCTTGAGTCAGTGTGTTCCAATATTCGGAAACCGAATTCCCCAGTGGGGTAATTGCTCCTAATCCGGTAATTACTACTCGTCTCATGATTTACAATGTTACTGATTTACAAATTACTCTTCAGTTGATTGAACTCTAATCTCTGGTGTTTTTCAATTTCAGGTATCCAATATCCAATCCCCTTTCTGCTCAATGCCCTAAGCTCAATGCTCTTCGCTTTTACTGTTTTTCGCTACTGGGGTAATGCCTTCCCAAATGGATTGATGTATATTCTTAAAATCTGATTTGTTAAGGATACGTGCCAGTTGAAGCCCGGCAACCAGCGATGATAAAATAGAAAGCGCTTGGTCACGCGCCGGAATATTGAACTTGAAAAGTCCTTTTTCACAACCACTTTGCAAAATCGATTCGAGCCAGTTGATAATCCGGTCAACCATTTTCTGTAACTCAACGCGCATTGGGTCACTCAAAGTATTGATATCAGTTCCAAGCGAGCCAATCAGACAAATTTTATTTTCGCGGTTGCTTTTCAGGTATATTTTCATGAACGATTCCAACTGCTGCCAATCGTCAAAATTGCGGTTCTGCATGTTCTCAACCATTTCCTCGAATCGCTGAACATTGGTTTTAAGAATACTGACGCCAAGGTTATCTTTACTTGGAAAATAATAATGCACAGCTGCATTTTTAATCCCCATGACAGTTGAGATATCCTGATAGCTGAACCCGTTATATCCCTTGGTGAGTATCAGTTCTTCAGCAAGTTCCAGTATTTTTTCGCGTGTTACCGACATCATTTATTTGTTTTATACGCGACAAATATACTTACTAATAAGTAGAATTAATGAATTTAACGAAAAGAATTTTAGATGGTTGTGAATTTTACTTGAAAATCACATTTTCAGAAAGATAGAATTTACTGGTATTGATAGGTAATCTACGCCTTTTCGCATCGGAGTTATAACCCCAAACGAAAGGATCATTTTAGGAAAGCATTTTAAACAAAAAAAGCTCCCCGTTTCCGAAGAGCTTCTTTTATGGTGTTTACCGATTAATTACTTTTTTTCTTTTTAATGTAAAAGAAAGCTGCGCCACCAATCACAATAATACCGCCAATAATAGCGTAAGTCATCGTATTTGATGATTCCTTGGTTGCTTCTTCTTCGTAATAAACAGGATCCATGGAGTCAATCGAAATGGTATCTTTTGGTTCTTCGGCAACCTTAGCCGAATCTTCCTGAGCATACAATTTCGTCATTCCACCAACAAACATCAGGCCTACAAGGGCCAACATAAGTGATTTTTTCATTGCTTCAAATTTTAAAAATTATTTTAATTTCAGTATCAGTTCATCATATTTTCGCGCAATCTCCGGATTCGATTTCCGGTATGTATGAGCCAGAGCTTCAAGGGCAGGCCTATATTTCGAATTCAGATTAAGGCAATCTTTCAGAATCCGACGAGCCTTCAAAACGTTGGTTTCAGCATAAATTCCAGCAAGCTTTGGGTAAACACGATAGTATTTTCTGTTTGCCTGAATCGTTCGTTCATAAAAGTCAGCAGCTTTTTGAACGTCCCCATCCTTCAGAGCTTCGTCTCCCAATAAAATCAGAGCCATTTCATAATCTGGATTAATCTCCAAACACTTAGCCAGCATCTGATTGGCCTCATCAACCTTCCCTGTTGCCAGTAAAACTTCAGCAAATTTATAGCAGAGCAACTCATTTTGCAGGTCAAACCCCACTGCATTTTCAAATAACAACGCAGATTTAATGTTATCGCCCTTGTTCTGTTCCTGAATGCCTTCAAAATCAGTTTTTGTAACCCTCTCAACGACTGCACAAATCGGGATTCCATCGGCAAAGATAGTATGAATTGTATTGGATGGCGGCCAGATTTTATTTTTTAATTGGAATGGTGGAATATAGCTGTTTGCAACAATGGCGTAATCCCAATTATACTCGCTTCGCTTTTGCCAGGGAAAATATACAAAATCAATGTCTTTATCATTTCTGAAGAACCATTGGCAGGGAAAATTAGCGCCAACAACAGTTTTGGTATTATTGGGCTTGTTTTTCAAGTAATCCTGAAGCCATTCGGCTCCCTGGCGCATGCTGTGATAATAATAATCGGTTTCGTAATTTCCGTAAGCGCCTTTCAATCCACGCGTAAACTGATTGTAATACAAATAATAATACGGATGGTTAGCAGCCATAAACCGAATGGGATGAATTGCCAATATCAGGAATAAAAGAATTGCAGAAAGTCGAATAAGCCATTGTTTATAGCGATTTAAAAGTGCCTCAAATCCAAAAGCCGATATGAGAATAATTCCAGGGTAAACAAACAAAAAATGACGCCACGAGCCATATAAATTAGATTGTTTCAACACCACAAAAACGACTGGAAACAGAATGCTAAAACCAAGTAAAAGCAACTGAATTTTCTGTTTGTCGGAATACTGTTTCCGAATAGTCAGAAAAAACAGCAATATTCCGGATAAAATAACAATTGGAATAGTAATCGCTATGTACTTTGGCAAATAATACCACGGGTGAAAATCAGACCAGTCGAAATTTCCTTCAAAAATTTGCCTCACCGTTGTTGGGAAATGGGTCATTAGTTGATATGATTTCCATGGATTGAGTATCGGATTTTGCAGCGCATAAGGCCAAAAAATCAAGGATAACAAGTATCCTGAAATTGATATTCCGAAAAATAGAATCAATTGCCGCTTTATGCTTTCGAAATCAATTATTTTCCGCTGGATTACATCCAAAATAAGTTTCAGAAACATGAAAAAGCCGAGATAGAAAATAACCAGAATCCCGCCGGCACGAATTCCGATAGATAAAGCGATGCTTAGAACCAACAGTAAAATATGTTTTCTGGCAGGTCTACCTTCAGTAAAAATTACCCGAAGCGAATAATAAATACTTGAGATGTAAGCCAAAGCAAAAGGGATATCTTTCAGATTATTTTGGGAATGACCCAGGAATGTGGGCGAAACGGCGAACAGAAGCAATACCAGAATGGCTGCGCCATATCCTGAAAGGTATGCGGCAAATAAAGCTGTTACCAGAATGGTAAGCCATCCGGAGATACTGCACATCAGATGCCTGAAAGTGTAAACATCTTCAATGCCGAACCAGTGAATTAAGATGGTAACCAAATTATCGAACGATTGTCCGTAGTATTTAAGATGGGTTTGGGGCGTATGGAGCGAAGATTGGTCGGCACCCAGGCTGCTGAAATACCGATATACCATTTCTGATTGCTTGTAATGAACTTCCTCATCGCCCGAAATACCGGCATCTCTGCTGATCAGCAACATTGCAAACAGCATTGCCAACGCAAGAATTATAAAAATTATCTTCAGTTTTCTTTCTTCCATCATTCAGCGTCGGCATCGTAAAACTTCTTGACCAGATAGATAGGCCGGTTTTGAGATTCTTTATAGATACGGTAAACATATTCGCCCACAACTCCCAGAAAAATAAGTTGAATCGATCCGAGGAAATAAATACTTAAAACCGTTGAAGACCAACCAAATAATGCAAATCCAAGGATTTTGCCAACCAAAGCATAGATTCCGGCAACGAAAAAAACGATGGTTCCGATGGTTCCCAGAAAAAGGCAAACCTTAATCGGAAACTTAGAAAATGAGAAAATAGCGTCGGCACCCAAAACGATTAGTTTGCCAAGAGTCATTTTGGGTTCTCCTTCTAAACGGGCTTCGCGAATATATTCAACATAGCCCTGTCTAAATCCAATAAACGAACGCAATCCAGGTAAGTACCTGATCGTTTCTTTCATCTGAACAATGGCATTCACTGCCGAACGGTTCATGATTGAAAAATTACCCGAATTTTCCATATCCTCGATTCCCGATACCTTTTTGAAAAATGCATGGAACAAATTAGTAGCTATTCTCAGTCGCTTCCCTTTACGCCCTTGCCGCTTTCCACTAACAATGTCAAATCCATCTTCATTAATCATTCGGTACATCTCCGCAAGTAGTTCAGGCGGATCCTGAAGATCGCCATCCATCATGGCCACATAGTTTCCCAAAGCCATTTCCAGCCCGGCAGTAAAAGCCGCCTGATGACCAAAATTACGTGAAAAATCAACAATCTTAATTCTTGCGTTTTGCTTTCGTGCTTCAATAAGCTTCCGGAGGGTGGAGTCAATACTGCCATCGTTAACAAATAAAATTTCATAGTTCGCAGTAAACGCCTCAAGCGCTTTAACTGAACGAGCCACCAATTCCTCAATCAGTCCCTCTTCATTATAAACCGGAATTATGAGTGAAAACATAGGTTTTTTTGTTTTGGCAGTTTTCTTTTTACTCCTGAAAGAAACTTACAGCCTAATCAGGGTTATTTGTGGGTTAAAGATATAGTTTTTAAGTTTGAAAATGTCATTTTACAAAGGAAGCTCAATCACGCCTAGTATTAAAAGACTGCCAGCTCAGGAGGATTAATTCTCCCTTGCTGGCAGTGTTGGTTGGTTTAGAAAAGCATCCCGGTTAATAGGATGAAAAAGCACGTGTGTATTGAAATCTATTGTATTAATCTATTTTACTCGATTTATGCTTTGTGCGGAGTTCCCGGCACTGGCACTTCAAACTGCATGTCAACCGGACCAAATTCAATTTTCTCAGGGCCAAGATCCATGTCGGATTTAAAAATTTCTTCCCAAGTTACTTTTTTACCGGTGTAAGCCGATGTCCTGCCCATAATTGCGGTAAGGGTTGAATTTGCAGTCGTTTCAGCCTCATTCACATATCCTCCTGTACGAATGGAATGAACCAGATGCATGTGTTCCTGCACATAAGCCGGAATTTTCAGCGAACTGGTCTCGTTCCCGTTTTCGTCTTTCGGATATTCAAACTTCCACTTTACCGATCCGTCCAGATTCCAAATGGTATTCACGCAATTGGTATATCCTTCGGTTCCCATAATGAATTCGCCTGTATTGTTGGCGCAATTGTCGATTTCACGACACATGCTGTGCGAGAAAAAGCCATCTCCGTAGTCGAAATCGACGCTGAAAAAGTCATATTGGTCACCGGTTATTCGCCGTGCACGACCTCCATAGCCAACGGCGCTTACCGGTGGACGCCCTACAAACCAGTTGATCACATCGATGTTGTGAATGTGTGTATCTAAAATATGATCGCCACATAACCAGCAGAAATTGTTCCAGTTACGAACCATATAAGTCATGTCATCCCATCCTTCCTCGCGGGTTCGGAACCAAACATGGTTCTGATTCCAGAATGCTCTGGCCGAAACAAGTTTTCCAATGGCTCCATTAGCCACTTGTTTGTACGTTTCAATGTAATCTTCCTGATGGCGACGCTGAGTACCTGTAACGATATTCAGACCAATGGCCTCAGCTTTTTTGCCACTGGCAATAATCGACCGAATTCCTACGGGATCAACAGCCACAGGCTTTTCCATAAAAACATGCTTGTTTTGCAGAACCGCTTCCTTTAAATGTTCGGGTCTGAACTGCGGCGGAGTGGCCAGAATAACCACATCAATATCGGGCAGTGCCATCAATTTTTTGTAGGCATCAAATCCTGAAAAGCAGTTTTCGGCAGGAATTTCCATCTTTAGTTTCGCAAACCGTTCGCGACCTGCATCAACTTTATCCTGAAACGCATCAGCCAAAGCAACAATATGCAAATCGGGTCCAGAGCTAATAAAATTCAGCGCAGCCCCAGTTCCTCGATTACCAACACCAACTAATCCGGCACGTAATTTTTTACCTTTTGGCGCAGCCTTTAAAATGGGTGGCAATCCAAGTATTTTGGCATTATTTGCTTTTTTGCATCCCGAAATAGCGACACTTGCACCTAACAATCCGATGCTTGCCAAGGCTGTCGATTCAAGGAAACGCCTTCTGTTTAAACCTATCTTGTTATTTTCCATCTGGATGTGTTTTCTATTTTACATTTTCATCTACTTCACAAACTACCCTAAAACCAATGTCAACACAGTCGGAATACCACCAAACGCTTTTAGGCATTTGTGGGTCGGTAACCAGCCATTCTTTGGTTTTGGTAAAATCGCGTGCTGCGCTTCTTACATCACGAGCATCACTTTTAAAAGATCCTCCCCTGATTACGTGTTCCTTCCCTCTTTTGGGTCCCTTCGGATTAACAACTCCCTTTTTATAGGCAGTATAAGCCGTAGGAGAATAATAGTCGGAGCAGAATTCATACACATTGCCCAACATGTTCTTCAGGCCAAAAGCATTTGCCTTTACTGAAGCTGGTTCAACGGTCTGGCTCATGCTGTTCACTTTATAAGCTACATAAGAACTAATTGTAGTGGTATCGGCGCCAAATATCTTTTTGAAAAATCCTTCAGAAGTATAGTCTTTCGGACTTCCCGCAAAAAAATACGGCGTTTTGGTTCCACCTCTGGCTGCATATTCCCATTCAGCTTCGGTTGGAAGCCTGTATTTCTTTCCAGTCACTTTTGATAGCCATTGGCAGTAAGTATTTGCTGATTTCCAAGTCATTGTAATTGCCGGGCGTGAGCCTTTTCCCCATCCCTGATCGGGAGCTCCCCACGGCGGAGTAGGACCTGAAATAGCATCTACATTTTCGTTTACCTCAGCTTCTTTGCGACCCTGAGATGAAGTTGCTTTAAAGAACTCAAGGTATTCGTCCCAGCTTACTTCAATTTTTGCCATGAAAAACCGCGACACTTTTACCGGATGCATCGGACTTTCATCAGGTTTATGAAAAGGTTCTTTTTTCGAACTTCCCATGATAAACTGGCCAGCAGGTATAGCTACCATATCAAAAGTCAAACCGGTTCCAGGAACTTTTTCGGTAAAATTGGCAAAACTGGTAACCGGCGTTGCTTCTGCATAAATTTGTGTATTCTGAGTAATATTTATTCCAAAGTTGGCGTCGTGCTCGTGCTTGGCGTTTGGGTCAAAATGGCCAACGTTCAGATGGCAATTGAGGCAAGAGACATCTTCCTTACTTGTCAGATAGTTCAAGTGGGCATTTTCGCCGGCAACAGTAAGTGTTTTTGGAAATAAGTTTTTATGACATTTTACACAGGATTCAACATAGGTATATTTCTTTGCCAGATCAAGTTTTCGTTTTGCAGCCCATTTATAGTCGGCAGAATCTTTAAACAAATAGCCATAAACATCCTTTGCTCCGTGTTTGGCTTTGGC